>CALRNG020000045.1:0-12672 GCA_943369495.1 Rhizobium sp. Q54 | reverse complement strand
CTTGAGGGCGCGGCCCTGACGCTGGCGATCGCGATGCTAGTGCCTTTGGGCGTGATGGCTGCCCGGCTGCTGGGGGCTTCTGCGCTGATGCACGCAGCCGCCTTCATGGGCAGCATCGTCCTGGGTCGTTTCCTGATGAATGGGAATGTCCTGGATTACCCGCTGAACGGCCCGTTGCACTGGCCGCTGTGGGCCATGGGCGGCGCTGCGCTTGCGCACTATATTGCGGCCCGGCTGATGAAGGCGCCCGGCGGACCCGACTTTCACGGACGACCGGCCCTGGCCGACGCATTGCTGATCAGCGCGCTGACGCTGGCGGTCAGTGCCGTGACGCTGGAAATTCGTGCCTGGACCAATGGCAGTCTGCGCGCAGACAATTTTGACCTGCTTGAAGTATCCTTGCGCACCTTGGCCTGGATGAAAGCGGGCCTGGCGGCGCTGCTGCCGGGTCGTCGGCTGCCCATCCGTATCTTTGGGGCCATCCTGTCGGGATTGGCCTTGCTACAGCTGGCAATCTTCCACCTTCTCGCCCTCAACCCGCTATGGATTGATGTGTCCGTCGGTGCATGGCCGCTGCTTAACCTGTTGACTCTGGCTTATCTGCTGCCCGCCTTGCTGCTGATCTATGCCCACAGGCCGATTCTATCGCGTCTGCCGGTGCGACAGGCCATCTTCGATCCGTTGATCCTGATGCTGTTGCTGACCTATGCCGGCCTGTCAGTGCGTCAGGCATTTCATGGCGATGTCATTTCCCTGGACGTGGCGGGGATGCCGTCGGATTGGGAGCTTTATTGCTATTCCGGCTTAGGGCTGGTTTCGTCGCTGCTGCTGATCCTGCTGGGCATCCGCACGGGACGTGCTGATGTGCGAAACACCGCCATGGCCATCCTGCTGCTGACTGTGGCCAAGGTTTTCCTGCTGGACATGTCCGGCCTCAGCGGTGTTCCGCGCATTCTGTCCTTCCTGGGGCTGGGTTTGAGCCTGATTGGCGTCGGCTGGATCTATCAGCGCTTCGTCTTCCCCAGGCCCGCCCCATCGCCGCAACCGGATCATACGACCGGTCAAAGTTCCTGACCGGTCGTATCTGCGCCGACTCAGCTTCGGCGGCGGCCCCAAGCCGCTGGTATCAAGCCGCCATCGACCGCTGATCCCACCACCAGACATGATCGGGATAGAATCGTGCTGCCATGCGCTGCACATAGGGGGTGAAGGCGCCATGCGCCTCCACGGCGCTGCGTAGCGGTGTGTCGAATAGCGGTGCCAGGGCGCCGGCCAGCACGGCAAAGGTGAAGGCGTCCACGCCTGTGGGCCGGTCCCCCATCATGAACGGCTTGTCGCCCAGCAGGGCCGCCAGGGCCGACAGTGACCGGCTGGCCAGTTCCAGCCGTTCGCCATCGCTGTGCCGGCCGATGCCATGGGCATGCATGTTGGCGGCCACGCGCGTCCGCACATCCTTGATGATGCCTGCGCGCAGGTGATCGGGGGCGGCCTGGAAGAACTGGGCCGGGCCTTTCTGGAAATTGCCCTCATCCATCCAGCGCTCATGCACCAGCGCCCAGCAGAAATGATCCTCCAGCATGCGCTCGATGGCCCAGGCCTCCGCCCGCTGCCGCACCGTCAGGCCTTCATCCAGGTCGATGCCGCGCGTGCGCTCGATATGGGCGCGGATGAAGGTGCTGTCGGCGACGATCACGCCCTCATCGTCGATGATGGGCAACTTGTGCTTGGGCGTCTTCTCCAGATCGCCCTTCACCTTCTCAAAGGCCAGCCCCGCCATGCGCAGGTGTACCTCGGTCTTGGTGACATAGGGGCTGGGTTCGGGAAGGCCGAAGGCGGGGCCGAAAGCGTGCAGCTTGATCATCGGGTGCGCTCCATCATCGCGTCGGTTGCTGTGATGGGCATGGTTTACAGCACCCCTGCTGCCACCCTACTGTCAGCATCCTGTCAGAAGGGCAGTTTGGAGGCTGGCGACTGCCAGCCCGGCGCTCATGCGCGGTGAGCCAAGGGCGCGGATGCGCCCGCCCGGCGATTGAGGGAGATTGACATAATGCGGCGGGCTGACCGGCTGTTTCAGATCATCCAGATCCTGCGCCGTGCCCCGCGCCCGGTCACGGCGGATGCCATCGCCGCGGAGCTGGAAACCTCCAAACGCTCTATCTATCGCGACATCGCCACCCTGATCGGGCAGCGTGTGCCGATCCGGGGGGAGGCTGGCGTCGGCTACATGCTGGAGGGCGGATTCGATTTGCCGCCCCTGATGCTGACACCGGATGAGATCGAGGTGGCGATGCTTGGCGCGCAATGGGTGTCGCGCCATGGCGACCCCGTTCTGGCCCGTGCCGCCGCCGATCTGATGGCCAAGATCGAGGCGGCAGTGCCGGACGATCTTCGCCCCGTGGTGCAGCGCCCGGCCAGCGTAGCCCCGCCCCGCCCGCGTGCCGTGGCGGATACGATCGACATGGTGGCCCTGCGCGCCGCCATCCATGCCGGGCACCGGCTGCATCTGACCTATCGCGATGAACAGGGGCGGGAAACGGTGCGGTCTGTGTGGCCCGTGCTCATCGCCTATTTCGACAATGCCCGCAATCTGGCGGCCTGGTGCGAGATGCGGGGCGATTTTCGGCATTTCCGTACCGACCGGGTGGTGGCAGCCGCCTTCACCGGCGAACGTTATCCCGAACGCCCGGCAAGCCTGCGGGCACGCTGGCGCAAAAGCCTGCAACGCGACGAACGATGCTGACCTTGTCGTTTACGGGAACAGGTCGTCCACGGCGGACTGGGACAGGGCAGGGCCACTGGTCGCCGGTTCATCCTCCAGCACCTTGACGGCCGGCTTGGCGGCAGGGGGCGGCGGCGGGGGTGGCGGTGCCACGGGTGCGGCCACGGGCTGCGGGGCCAGCGGATCGGCACCGGCGGCGCGGGCAGCGGCAGCACCGGTCAAAAGCATATCAACCGCATCCTGGTTGATGGCGCCTTTCAGGGACGGGCCGTTCATCAGATGCGCGTCGGGGCGCGTATCTTTGGGTTCATCGGCCAGGGCCGCCGCCATTTCATCGGCGTCCAGATTCTCCAGACCCCAGATCTGGATCATGGCATGCACGCGCCGTTCGATATAGCGCAGCGTGTTCACCACCTTGGTCATGCGCTGGCCCGTAATGTCCTGGAAGGAACAGGCCGTCATGATCTCCGTGACTTCATTGTCCAGCGTCTGGGCAAGGTCAGGGCGATCTTTACGCAACCGATCAGCGACGGATTGGATACGCTCCGATCCGTTCAGAATCTCGGTGGTCGCATGTTCGGTGGATTGCAGAATGGCGTCCAACTCTTCCGTCGCGCGCATGATGCGGTCCGCTGACGGGTCGTCTGGCTTTAGCGCGGCGATTTCACGCCGCGTCTCTGCAATATGCGAAGAAAGGTCCTGCAGCTCGCGCCGCAGAACCTTGATATGCGATTTCGGATCTACTTCCGGATGGTCGCGCTGATCGCGGATCAGGCGGCGGACATCATCCACCGCCACCACCCGGTTCCGCCGGTCGCGGGCGCGCAAGAAGGCGCGACCGCGCGGACTGGACATCAACGCGTCCTCGATCTCGTCATAATCCTGATCGGACAGATCGAAGATCGGTTCGGACACGGCCGATCAGCCCAGAGCGCCCAGAACGCTTTCGATCTTCTTTTTCAACGTGTCGGCGTTGAAGGGCTTGACGATGTAGTTATTCACGCCGGCTTCCTTCGCCGCGATGACGTTTTCCGTCTTCGATTCGGCGGTCACCATGATGAAGGGCGTGGCCTTCAGACGCACGTCAGCGCGCACTTCCTTCAAAAGCTGCAGGCCGGTCATCGGCTCCATGTTCCAGTCGGAAATCACCAGACCGAAGGGCGCGGAACGCAGCTTGGACAAGGCCTCGGCCCCGTCGGCAGCTTCATCGATCTTCGTGAACCCGATCTGGGTGAGCAGGTTCCTGATGATACGCCGCATCGTCGCGTAATCGTCGACAACCAGCACCTGAATGTTCAAGGACACTGCGGAACCCCCACCTGAACGTGTTGCACCAAAGGAAATCTAGCGAATATTTGCCCGGCGTCCATAACGGGCGCCGACTACCCTTTCAGGTTACCCGATCCGGCCGGACAAGCCAATCAAGTTCCCCCGCTCCGGGTCACAGGGCCGCACTTTGGTAGGCAGTCCCTGGCTTGTCAAGCCATGACCCCCGCCAATCTATGCTTATGCACCACGAACCAGGGACAGAAGCCCGCTGGTAATGGGATAGCGGCGGTCCCGGCCAAAGCTGCGCGACGTGATCTTCACCCCCGGCGGGGCCTGACGCCGCTTATATTCGGCCCGGTCCAGCATGCGCCAGACACGGTTCACCGTCTCCGCGTCATGGCCGCGTGCCACGATGTCGTGCAATGAAAGGTCGCGCTCCACCAAACATTCCAGGATGTCGTCCAGCACCGGATATTCGGGCAGCGTGTCCTGATCCTTCTGGTCGGGCTTCAATTCTGCCGTCGGGGCCTTGGTGATGATCCGTTCGGGAATCACCCGTCCGGCTGGACCCATGGCGCCCTCGGGCCGGTGCTGATTGCGCCAGTGCGACAGCTTGTAGACGGTTGTCTTGTAGACATCCTTTAAGACGTTGTAGCCGCCGCACATATCGCCATAGAGCGTGGCATAGCCGACCGACATTTCCGACTTGTTGCCCGTGGACAGGACCATGCTGCCGAACTTGTTCGACAGCGCCATCAGGGTCAGGCCGCGTGACCGGCTTTGCAGATTCTCTTCCGTAATGTCGGGCTTTGTCCCGGCAAAGGACGGGGCCAGCATATCCGCGAACGCATCCATGGCCGGCTGGATGGAGATGGTGTCGATGCGACAGCCCAGAAGGCCGGCGCATTCGGCGGCATCATCCAGACTGTCCTGGCTGGTATAGGGGCTGGGCATCATCACGCAATGTACCTTGTCGGGACCCAGCGCATCCACCGCGACTGCGGCGGAAATGGCCGAATCGATGCCGCCCGACATGCCCAGGATGACGCCCGCAAACCGGTTCTTGCCCACATAATCGCGCAGGCCCAGCAGCATGGCGCCATAAAGCGCGCCCAGCGCGTCGGGCGGGGCCACCATCTCTGTCGACGTGCCGGTCCAGCCATCGGCACCGCGCACCCAGCGGGTGATGGCGACGCGGCTGGCAAAGGCCGGCAACTGCGCCACCAGCGACCGATCGCGGTTCAGCGCGAAAGACGCGCCGTCGAACACCAACTCATCCTGGCCGCCCACCTGATTGAGATAGATCAGCGGCAGGCCCGTCTCCACGACGCGGGACACGGCGAGGTCCAGACGGCGGTCGGCCTTGTCGATCTCAAACGGGCTGCCATTGGGCACCACAAGCAACTCGGCCCCGGTTTCGGCCAGCGTCTCGGCCACATCCGGCTTCCACATATCCTCACAGATCAGCACACCCAGCCGCACACCCCGGAAATTAACGGGGCCGGGCAGAGGGCCGGCGACAAATACCCGCTTCTCGTCGAACGGGCCGTAATTGGGCAGGTCATGTTTCAACCGCACCGCCGCGATGACCCCGCCATCCAGCAGCAGGGCGGCATTGTGTCGCTGGCCATCGACGCGCCAGGGCGCGCCGACCAGCAGGGCAGGGCCGCCATCGGCGGTTTCGGTCGCCAGGGCGCGGACCGTGTCCTCAACCTTGTCCAGGAAGAAGGGCTTCAGGACCAGATCTTCGGGCGGGTAGCCGCAGATTGACAGTTCCGGGTAGACGACAAGGTCGGCGCCGGCGCTGGCCGCTTCGGCGCGGGCGGCGCGGATCAGGGCGGCATTATGGTCCAGCGACCCCACGGTGGGGTTGATCTGGGCCAGCGCGATGGTCAGTTGATCGGTCATGGTACCTTGTCCTGCCGGAACTTCTGTCTGAATGGGCCCGGCCTGCCCTTCATATGCTCTTGCTGAGTATAAGGGGTCAAGCCACCCGCCAACGGGGGCGGCGGCATGGCCGCGTTGCTTATCCCGGCTTGCGGCGCCGTGCCGGCATCCGTAACGTGCCGGCAGTGAAGCCCTGTGGAGCCCGATGATGGCCCTGAACCGTTCCGCCCTGCTGCTGGGTTTCGGCCTGCTGCTGGGTTTCGGCCTGCTGTTGGGCGCCGTGCCGGCCTGGGCGGAGAAACTGCCGGCCCCGGCCGCCGCCTTCTCCGCGTCGCAGCAATTGACGGTGGATGGCGTGGCCCTGTCGGCCCGACTGTTTCATGACAAAGGGATCGAGCGGCGGGAGAGCCGGATCGATGGCTTGAACAACCTGCTGATCATCCGGCCTGACCAGGGCGAAGCGCTGGTGGTGCAGCCGGAAAGCAATATGGGCATGAAGCTGCCCTTAACCGATCCGGAGGTCGGATTGGTGGCCAGCAATCTGGCACAGCTGTCAGGTACGGTTGAGGGCACCGAAACCCTGGCCGGTGAGGCGGTGACCCGATACCGGGTGCAGGATATCACGCCCGATGGTGCCGGATTCGATGGCCGCGTCTGGGCCACCCGCGACGGTATCTATGTGAAGCTGGAGGGAAAGACCGGCGAGGAAGGGGCGGCCCGCATCGCCATGACCCTGACCGACATCCGGCGCGGGGTCCAGGACCCGGCCTTGTTCACGCCGCCCCCTGGCCTGTCGATCATGACGCTGGACCCGATGGAGGGCCGCGTGCCGCCCGCCTTCCTGGCGGATCAGGAAAAGGCGGCGAAGGAGGGGGCGAAGAAATGAAACGCCGCGACCTGCTGTGGACTGCCCTGGCGGCCCCGCTTCTGTCTGTCTCTATGGTGCAAGCCCAGGCCCTGACCCAAGCCGAACAGGCCTTCCTGGGCAAGCTGGGGCCTGATTGGCGCACAGTGACCAATGGTCCCACCCGCTACCGCATCGTGAAGTCCGGTCCGGCCACGGGCCCGCTGGTACCGCTCGTCTCCACTGCGACCCTGCATTATCAGGGGCGGCTGGAGAACGGGAAGGTGTTTGAGGATACGCGGGAGGTGGGGCAGTCGGCGCAGCTGATGCTGACCCGCGTCATTCCCGGCTGGAAGCAGGTGCTGCCGCTGATGCGGCAGGGCGATGTCTGGGAACTGGCGATCCCCGCCAGTGCCGGCTATGGCCCTACTGGTTCTGCCAGCGGCAAGGTGCCGCCCAATGCCAACCTGTTCTTCACGGTCGAAGTGCTGGGTTTTGTGAGGCCCAAGCTCAGCAGCGGGTTTTAACGTTGCGGTCGGCACGCACCGCGTGACCCGTGCCGCGATCCATGGTAACCCGCTGTCTCTCCCTTTTCCTGCGCAATGCGGAGCGTTGACATGACCGGCTGCCTGAAAAAAGCTGCCTCCCTGATCGCCCTGACCCTGGCGCTGGCCGCCCCGGCCGGCGCGCAGCAGGCACCGGCAGCGCCCACGCCGGGCGGGGTCAATGACGTGCTGTCGATGCCGCGCGTCGATCCGCAACTGCAGTATCTGGTGGAAAACCAGAAGAAGCCCGGCTGGCAGGTCACGCCATCCGGCCTGCAATATCGCGTGGTCCGCCGCGTCGCCGGCAACCCGCCGCGCCCGCTCCTCTCGGATGAGGTGACGGTGAATTACCGGGGCGTGCTGATCGACGGCAAGGAATTCGACAGTTCCTACAGCCGGGGCCGTCCCGCGAACTTCCCCGTCAACCGCCTGGTGCGCGGCTGGCAGGAAGCGCTGGTCATGATGCGGGTGGGCGAACAATGGGAACTGGCCGTGCCCGGCAATCTGGGCTACGGCCTGCGCGGGCAGCCCGATGGCGGCATTCCGCCCAATGCCACCCTGCTGTTCACCGTTGAACTGCTGGGCATCCGCAAGCCCGACACCACCAATCTGCTGGCCAAGCCCGGAACCGTTCGCTGACCAACCCACGTTTACGAAAATTGCGTGCCCCACAGGGGATGCGAATTGTGGTATGGATGCGCCGGGCGTTGCAGCGCCTGGGACAAGGTGTGCGACGCGGAACCCGATGACCGACCAGCTCGTTTTGAGAGAAAAACTCGCGGCTCTGAAGACAGAGCATCGCGACATGGATGATGTCATCCAGCGGCTGACGGAGCAATTCCCCGTTGACCAGCTTCAGATACAGCGTCTGAAGAAGCGCAAGCTTCTGCTGAAGGACATGATCGCCCGTCTGGAAAGCCAGCTGGTGCCCGACATCATCGCCTGACGAGCCATCCTCAAAGTTGACCTGACCAATAAAAAAGGCCGCAACGGCTATCCGCTGCGGCCTTTTATCGTTGTCGGAGGGCGTGGTTACTCGCCCTGTTCCGGATGATGGTCCGGCTGCACGGCGTGATCGTCGGTGCCGGAATGTTCGTGGGTCAGCGGGGACTGCTGATACCGGTTGGAATGGCTGCGCTGGATGCTGTTGGCCAAATCCTGCAATTCCAGGAAATTGTCGGCCTGACGACGCAGTTCGTCGGCGACCATCGGCGGGGTGGAGCGCACAGTGCTGATCACGGTGACGCGCACGCCCTTGCGCTGCACGGCCTCCACCAGCCGGCGGAAGTCGCCATCGCCGGAGAACAGCAGGATATGATCGACATTCTCAGCCATCTCCATCACGTCGATGGCGAGCTCGATATCCATATTGCCTTTGATCTTGCGCCGACCGGACGCGTCGGTGAATTCCTTGGTCGGCTTGGTGACCATGGTGTAGCCGTTATAGTCCAGCCAGTCGACCAGCGGACGGATCGGCGAATATTCCTGATCCTCGACCAGGGCAGTATAGTAGAAGGCGCGGATCAACCGACCCTCAGCCGCGAACAGTTCCAGCAATCGCTTGTAATCGATATCGAAACCGAGTGAGCGGGCCGCCGCATACAGGTTGGCGCCGTCGATGAACATGGCCAGCCGTTCCTGCTGGTAAAATATTTTACGTGCCATTTCTTCCTCTAATCATGTTGTCAAAAATGGTTTGACCCGGAATATTTGAACCGACCTCCCCACCGGGAAGGGTGGGCCGGGTGTCGCGATGCCTTTGCCCCGATCATTTGGTGCCAGAAGCACGCGGCAGGTGACGGATGATTTCGGGCACGGTATGCCATCCTATGGTTGGCAGCAAGCGCCGTAACACTGCATCTGGTGAGATAGGGTTCGGCACTCGCGATTTCCAGGAAAACTCCCGTGATTTTCATTGCCGTCGGCTCCAATCTCTGTGTCCCCGGTTTGGGCAAACCCCTTGATATCTGCCAAAAGGCCTTGGCGCGCCTCGACTCCATGGGAATCACCGTCGCGTCCGTGTCGCGTTTCTATGAAACCGCCCCGGTGCCTGTCTCCGATCAGCCCTGGTTCGTCAATGCTGTCGCGCGGGTGGAGTGCGACCTGAATGCGGTCGCGCTTTTGGACCGGCTGCATCAGGTGGAGCAGGAGTTCGGGCGCGTGCGCCGTGACCGGAACGAGGCGCGGGTGCTGGATCTCGACCTGATCGATTACAAGCGTATGGTTGATGCCGGCCCACCGATCCTGCCGCACCCGCGCATGGCGGATCGGGCTTTCGTCCTTCTACCTCTGCGGGACGTGGCGTCGGATTGGACGCATCCGGGCGATGGTCGCGGCATTGATACACTGATCGCCGCCTTGCCCCCCGATCAGGCCATCCGTCCCCTGTCGGGGCTGGAATGACATCCGCGAAGGGCGGGCGTCCTTGCAATGGCGGATGCAGCCCCCTATAAATCAAAGCTTATCCGTCGCTGGAGAGTATCTGGATATGGCCCGCGTTACCGTTGAAGATTGCGTCCTGAAGATTCCGAACCGTTTCGAACTGGTGATGATGGCTGCCCAGCGCGCCCGTGACATCGCGTCCGGTTCTCCCCTGTCGATCGACCGGGACAATGACAAGAACCCGGTCGTTGCCCTGCGCGAAATCGCCGATGAGACGGTTGTGCTGGAGCACCTGAAGAACGCCCTGATCAAAGGGCATCAGCGCGTGCCGGAGCAGGACGAGCCCGAGGAAGAGATCGTCGAGCTGATGGCCGGCGAGACCGCCTGGGGTGCTGATGCCGCCCGGGCCGAGGCCGAGGATGAGCTGGGCGGAGAGATGGATTTCTCTGAGAGCGAAGTCGGCGCGGCCGATCTGGCCGACGAGGACATCTGAGCCAACGGGATCGTGCAAATGGAAGGCCCGTGTTGGCGCGATAAGACCCGGATTGGCGGTGCCGCTTGACCCGCCAGACCAAAATCATCCGCCAGTACGAGCTGGTTGAGCGCGTGATGGGGTACGACCCCAATGCCGATGAGGACGCGCTCAACCGCGCCTACGTGTTCACCATGAAGGCGCATGGCTCGCAGACGCGGGCCAGTGGCGATCCCTACTATGTCCACCCGATCTGGGTGGCCTGGCTGTTGACGGAGCTGAAGCTCGACGCCAACAGCATCATCACCGCCCTGCTGCACGATACGGTCGAAGACACCCTGACGACGCTGGAGGAAATCCAGCGTCTGTTCGGGCCGGAGGTGGCGCGTCTGGTCGATGGTGTGACCAAACTGTCGCGTATCGAGCTGCAGAATATCGGTGAGCAGAGCGAAAGCACCAAGCAGGCGGAGAATTTCCGCAAGCTGGTGCTGGCCATGTCGGAGGATATCCGCGTCCTTCTGGTGAAACTGGCCGACCGCCTGCACAATATGGGCACGATCCAGTTCCTGAAGCCGGAAAAGCGCCGCCGCATCGCGCGCGAGACGCTGGAGATCTACGTCCCGCTGGCCGAGCGTATCGGCATCCAGCGCTGGAAGGACGAGTTGGAGGATCTGGCGTTCAAGGAACTGAACCCAGACGCCTATGACAGCATCCGCATCCGCCTGGATGACCTGCAATCCACGGGCAAGGCCCGTGTCGATCGCATCATCGAGGAATTGGACAAGACCGTCCGGTTCAATAACGAATCGGCGGTTGCCAATGCCGAGATCTATGGCCGCCTGAAATCGCCCTATTCGATCTGGCGTAAGATGCATGCCAAGAATGTGGCGTTCGAACAGCTTTCCGACGTGATGGCCTTCCGCCTCGTCGTCGATACGCTGGGCGAGTGCTATCAGGCGCTGGGCATCATCCATGCCCGCTATCCGGTCGTGCCGGGCCGGTTCAAGGATTACATCTCCACGCCCAAGCCCAACGGCTACCAGTCGATCCACACCACGGTCATCGGTCCGGAAAAGCAGCGCATCGAGGTGCAGATCCGCACCCGTGGCATGCATGAAGTGGCCGATATGGGCGTGGCCGCCCACTGGTCCTACAAGCAGGGGGCCCCCACCGAACAGCCCAAGACGGAGGGGCGGCAATATCGCTGGCTGCGCGAACTCCTGGATATCCTGGAGCATGCGACGCGGCCGGAAGAGTTCCTGGAACATACCAAGCTGGAACTGTTCCAGGATCAGGTCTTCTGCTTCACGCCCAAGGGTGACCTGATCGCCCTGCCGCGCGGCGCCACGCCCGTCGATTTCGCCTACGCCGTCCACAGCCAGGTCGGCGACACCTGTGTCGGTGCCAAGATCAATGGCCGCATGCAGCCGCTGCGCAGCCATTTACAGAATGGCGACCAGGTGGAGGTGCTGACCTCGAAGAATTCCTCGCCCTCACCGGACTGGGAAAACTTCGTCATCACCGGCAAGGCCCGCGCCCGCATCCGCCGTTTCATCCGCACCCAGCAGCGGGGCGAGCATATCAAGCTCGGCCGCGGCCTGATGGAGCGGCTGTTCAAGCAGGAAGGCTATGAATATTCGGAAAAGGCCTTCGACGGCGTTCTGAAGATTTATCAGCAGCCCAGTGTGGACGATCTGCTGGCCGCCATCGGCGCCGGTACCGAGGGCCAGCGGGACGTCTTCAACTCCATCTTCCCCGGCCACCGCAACGTCAACCCGGCTGTAGCGGACGAGAAGGTGGTGGCGATCGCCACCAAGCCGAAGCCGGTGGTCAAGGGCAAGGGCACCACGCCGCTGGCCATCCGGGGCCTGATTCCGGGCATGGCGGTGCATTATGCCCGCTGCTGTCATCCGATTGTGGGTGACCGTATCGTCGGCATCGTCACCACCGGCAAGGGCGTGACCATCCACACGATCGACTGTGAGACGCTGGAAAGCTTCCATGACAGCCCGGAACGCTGGATCGATGTGTCCTGGGACCCGGATGCCGACACCCCCAATGATCTGGTCGGGCGCCTGTCGGTGGTGGTGGCGAATGAGACGGGGGCGCTGGGCACCTTGTCCACGGTCATCGGCAAGAATGGCGGCAACATTACGAACCTGAAGATCACCAACCGCACGAACGACTATTTCGAGATGCTGATCGATGTGGACGTGAAGGACGTCAAGCATCTGACCAACATCATGGCGGCGCTGCGGGCCACCCCGGTGATCCATTCGGTCGAACGTGGCCGCTGACGGTCCAGAACGGGACCGGGAAGGAGCCATAAGGCATCATGTTCAGGCGGCGTGAACCGTTGACCCCGGCAGGGCGCTTGCGGCGGCTGCTCTGGCCCTCCATGGGGCTGGTGCGGTCTGGGCGCTATGTCGCCTACCGGATCGCACGGATCCAGGGGTCGCCGCATGCCATCGCGCTGGGCATCGCCTGGGGCGTGGCGCTGGCCATGACGCCGCTGCTGGGCCTGCATTTCCCCATCGCCTTCATGCTGGCCTGG
>CALRNG020000044.1:0-12688 GCA_943369495.1 Rhizobium sp. Q54 | reverse complement strand
GGCCAAGTCTATGAGGTCAGCCAGCCCATCCAGCTTCGTTTCAACGAATTGCTGGCCGGCGTGCGCGGCGATGTCGCGATCAAGGTGTTCGGCGATGATTTCGACACGTTGCTGACCACCGCCAACCAGATCGCCGCCGTCATTCAGACGGTGCCGGGGGCGGCGGATGTGCGGGCCGAGCAGGTGTCGGGGGCGTCCTTCCTGAATGTGGAGGTCGACCGCGACCGTGCATCCCGTTACGGCCTGTCGGTGGCGGATGTGCAGGAGGTTCTGGCCATCGCTGTCGGCGGGCGGGAAGCGGGGCTGGTCTATCAGGGCGACCGCCGCTTCGACATCCTGGTCCGCCTGCCCGACATTTTGCGCAATGATCCCGAGGCGCTGGCGACCCTGCCGATACCCTTGGCGGAAGGAAGAACGGTGCCGCTGGGCGAGGTGGCGACGATCCGCTTTACTGAAGGCCCGAACCAGATCAGCCGGGAAAATGGCAAGCGCCGTATCGTGGTGCAGGCCAATGTCCGGGGCCGCGATATCGGGTCCTTCGTCGCCGAAGCACAAGACAAGCTGGCAGTAAAGGTACCGGTACCTGCCGGTTACTGGGTTACCTGGGGCGGGCAGTTCGAAAACCTGATCGCGGCGCGCGACCGCTTGATGATCGTGGTGCCAGCGTGTTTTGCGCTGATCTTCCTGCTGCTCTACAGCGCCTTGGGATCGGCCCGCGATGCGGTGCTGGTGTTCAGCGGCGTGCCGCTGGCGCTGACAGGCGGCATCCTGGCGCTCTATCTGCGGGGCATGCCGTTCTCCATCTCTGCCGCTGTGGGCATGATCGCGCTGTCCGGCATCGCGGTGCTGAACGGGCTGGTCATGCTGTCCTTCATCCGGCAATTGCGGCTGAAGGGCATGGCGCTGGACCAGGCCGCGCGGGAAGGGGCCATGACGCGCCTGCGGCCCGTCCTGATGACGGCCTTGGTGGCCAGCCTGGGCTTCGTGCCCATGGCGCTCTCCACTGGTGTGGGGGCGGAGGTGCAGCGGCCCATCGCCACCGTCGTCATCGGTGGCCTGATTACCGCCACCTTGCTGACCCTGATCGTGCTGCCGGCTTTGTACCGCCGGTTCGCCGGCCCGATCACCATCAGTGAAGACGATCTTGCCGAAGGGAGGGTGCCATGATGCGCCTGTTGCCTGTTCTGTTTCTGGCCGTGGCCCTGACCGCCTGTGCCCCAGGTCCGCGTGACCTGCCGCGCATCGCCGATGCGGCCTGCCCCAGCGGGGAACGGTTCGTCCGTCCCCACACTGTCCTGCATGGCAATGGCGGCATACGCGCCCATGCCGATGGGCATGACTGCGCGCCATCCAAGTGAAAACAGAGGAGAAACATCATGTTGAAGCCGTTCCTGACCGCTGCCCTGATCACGTTGCTGCCCCTGTCCGGGGCGGTGGCTGCCGAAAAGGGCCATGATCACAGCCATGGGGCCGCTGAAAAGGGCAAGCATGGCGGTATCGTGCAGGATGTCGCCGGGGTGGAGGCCGAACTGGTCGTCACGCCCGGTATCATCGCCGTCTATCTCTCCAACCATGGCGCTGCACCCGTGTCGCCCGAGGGTGCCATGGGTAGTGTCTTGCTGACCCAGGGGACCAACCGCGTCGGCACCATCGCCCTGAAGCCGGCGGGTGACCGTCTGGAAGGCAAGGGCGAAGTGCCGGCAGGTGCCGACATCGTGCTGAGCCTGCGCACAAAGGACGGCAAGACCGGCCAGGCCAAGTACGAACTGGGCGGCCATTCGCACTGATCACAGGCCGGGACCACAGGCCGGGGTGGCCTGATCCTAAGCCACCCCGATCGCCGCCAAATCCGCGTCCAGCACCGACAATTGCGTTTCCGCTGGCCAGCGCTCGGGGTCGAAGAAGGCCTGGCTGGCCATGCCATAGATGGTGACCAGCAGACGCCGTGCCCCCGCCTGGGCTGCCTCCTCCGCCAGACCGCGTTCGATCAGCAGGCTGGTCACGCGCGCCGTGATCTGACGCGACCGCACCTGCTGTTCAGCGGACAGGGTCTGATCGGCGATGGCCATAGTCCAGAAGGCAAACCACACCAGCCAGTCACGCCGCTGTTCGGCGTTCAGCGGCAGCAGGGCGGCCAGATAAGGCCGCACGGCCCCACCGCCGGCGTCCAACGCTGTCTCCATCCGCTGATGCGCGCGCAGCACCGTGGCGCGGTAGGTGTAGAACAGCAGTTCCACCTTGGACGCGAAATAATGGCTGACGATGGCCGTGCTGTATCCGGCGGCCTGCGCCACCTCCCGCACCGTCACCGCCTCGATCCCCGCCTTGGCGACAAGGTCCGCCGTCACTTCCGCCACGGCGCGTCGGCGCGCCTCGTGATCCACCACGGCCGGCATTGCTTTTTCCATAACATGCGTTATAAATAACACCTGTTATATAACGGGCGTCGGGCCATCATGCCGCGCGGGAGGGAAAGATGGAAGGGCCGGGGATGGGCGCGGCGGAAAACGATGTCGCGCCGCCTTCGATGCCGTGCCGCTGCATGCCAGCACGCCGGGCGTCAAGGGTAGGCCGTGCGGCGGCCCGGTCCAATGACCGATAAGGGGGGAACACCATGACCAACCATTTCCCGCACCTGTTCCGCCCCTTGACCATCGGCGCCATGAAGGTGCGCAACCGCGTGATGCTGCCGCCCCATGCCAGTGCGGTCGGCAATCTGTGGGGCACCCCGGCGGAGGCAGACCGCAACATCGCCTACTGGTCCTCACGCGCGCGGGCCGGGGCCGGCTGGATCGACGGGGTCACCGGTTTTGTCGAGAACCGCATGCCGCCGGGGTTCGAACCCACGGGCGTTGGTGCCACGAAGAACGGCGTCTTCCGCCTGCCGCATTATCTGGACCGGGCCGGTGCCTATGCGGCGGCGGTGAAGGCGGAAGGGGCGGTGGCGACCACGCAGCTTGTGATCCAGGGCGGCATGCCGCACGCGCCCAGCGCGCGCCTGTCCGGCCCCCTGATCCATCAGGTGCCCCACGCCCTGGACCGCGATGAAATCCGCTGGTTCGTCGCGGAATACCGTTTCTCCGCCGTTCAGGCGCAGAAGGCGGGGCTGGACGGGGTGGAGATCCACGCCAACCATGACGATCTGATGGAATGGTTCCTGTCGCCCCTGACCAACCGGCGCGACGATGAATATGGCGGGTCGTTCGCCAACCGCCTGCGCTTCATCACGGAAATCCTGACGGAGATCAGGGACGCCACGGGGCCGGGCTTCACCGTCGGCATCCGCATGAACATGGCGGAAGGGGAGCCGGGCGGTTACGACCTGCTGGGTGGGGCCGCCATCGCCGGGCGGCTGGCCGATGCCAAGCTAGTGGATTATGTGCATCTGGTGATGGGCAGCCCTTGGGGCGACCCCTCCTATATCCAGCCGCACCATTACCCCGCCGGCGGCTGGGCCGAACACGCCGCCCTCTATCGCCGGTCACTGTCCATCCCCATCGTCTATACAGGCCGCATCACAGGGCCGGACGTGGCGGAGGGGGTGCTGGCGCAGGGGCACGCCGATGTGGTGGGCATGGCGCGGGCGCATTTCGCCGATGGCGAGTTGCTGGCCAAGGCGCGCGAGGGCCGGGCCGCCGATATCCGGCCCTGCATCGGCTGCAACGAATGTATCAGCCGGCGTTATGTGGAAAACCTGCCCTTTGCCTGCGCCGTCAATCCCGATGCGGGGCGGGAGGTGGAGGGGTCGTTGCCCCGCGTGGCGGCGAAAAAGCGCCTGCTGGTCGTGGGCGGCGGGCCGGCGGGTCTGGAACTGGCGGTGCGCGCCGCCGAACGCGGGCACAAGGTGACCCTGTGGGACGCCGCCGATCGGTTGGGCGGGCAGGTGCGGCTGGCGGCTTTGCTGCCCACGCAGGAGGGTTTCGCGTCCTGGATCGACCATCTGTCCCGCCGCCTGGACCAGTTGGATGTGAATGTCCATCGTGGGCGGCGGGCCACGGCGGACGCGGTGCTGGCCGAAGGCATGGACATGGTGGCGGTGGCCACGGGTGCCGTCGCCCGCCGGCCCGACATCACGGGCCTGGACCTGCCCTTTGTGCATGACATGCGTGATGTCCTGACCGACCAGGCAGCGCTGGGCCGGCGGGTGCATATCATCGTGCAGGATGACCATTCCGCCCCCCTGGCCCTGGCCGACCTGCTTGCCCTGCGCGGGCATGTGGTGACCATGCTGTACCAGACGCCGGGGCCGGCGCCGCTGGTCGGGCGCTATACGCTGGGTGCCTTTCTGGCCCGGCTGTCACGCGGTGGCGTGATGTTCCGTCATCAGGTGCAGGCCATGGCCATCGAGCCGGGTCGCATCCGCCTGCGCAATGTCTTCTCCTTCAAGGAGGAAATGGCCGACGGGGTGGACAGTGTGGTTCTGGCCTGTGGGTCGGTGGCCGATGCCGGGCTTTATAACGAGTTGAAAGGGCGGCAGGCCAACCTGCACCTCCTGGGTGACGCGTTTGCGCCCCGGCGCATTGTGTTCGCCACGCAGCAGGCCTATGCGCTGGCAGCCACGCTGTAGACCAACTTGGCGGGAAGGGGGACGGGGCGTATAAGCGGGCCGTTCAGCTTGGATTTACCGATATGACCGCTATCGCCGTTGCCGCCCTTTACCGTTTCCATCCGCTGCCGGGGTTTCAGGACCTGCGGCAGCCGCTGTTCGACATGATGGCGGCAGAGGGGGTGTGCGGGACGCTGCTGCTGGCGGCGGAGGGGATCAACGGCACCATCGCCGGCCCGGCGGATGCCATGCCGGGTGTGGTGGAGAAGATCGGGCAGATTACGGGGCTGGATGGCATCACGCCCCGCTGGTCCACCACCGACACGCCCCCCTTTGGCCGCCTGAAGGTGCGGCTGAAAAAGGAGATTGTGACCATGGGCGTGCCCGGCATCGATCCGTTGAGGGCTGTCGGCACCTATGTGGAGCCGGAGGACTGGAACGCCCTGATCAGCGATCCTGAAACCCTGCTCATTGATACCCGCAACAGTTTCGAGGTCGGGTACGGCACCTTCAAGGGGGCCGTCGATCCCGGCACGACCACCTTCGGCCAGTTTCCCGATTATGTCCGCCGCCATCTGGACCCTTCCAGGCACCGCAAGGTCGCCATGTTCTGCACCGGCGGCATCCGCTGTGAGAAGGCGACGGCCTATATGCTGGAACAGGGGTTCGGGGAGGTCTACCACCTGAAGGGCGGTATCCTGAACTATCTGGAACGCATCGTTCCCGATGACAGCCTGTGGGAAGGCGGCTGCTTCGTCTTTGACGAACGGGTGGCGCTGGGCCATGGCTTGGAGCCGGTCCCCGGCATCGTGCGGGATGATAAGGTGGGGTAAGCCCTGCCGGTGGGGGAACCACCGGCAGGCACGCCCGCTCTAAAACATCATTTCCAGCACACGGTCGCGCGGTTGGTGGCCGTCGGCAAAGGTCTTGATATTGACGATCACCTTCTCGCCCATGTCCAGGCGGCCCTCCAGGGTGGCGGACGCCATGTGCGGCAGCAGCACGACATTGTCGAGCTTCAGCAGCTTGGGATCGATATTGGGTTCGTCCTCATAGACGTCCAGGCCGGCGGCACCGATCTCGCGCCGTTGCAGCATGCGGGCCAGCGTCGCCTCGTCCACCACCTGACCACGGCTGATATTCACCAGGATCGCCGTGGGTTTCAGCAGCGCCAGACGCCGGGCATTCAGCAGGTGGTACGTGGCCGGCGTGCGCGGACAGGTGATGGCGACAATGTCCATCCGCGTCAGCATCTGATCCAGGCTTTCCCAATAGGCTGCATCCAGCTCCGCCTCCACCTCCGGGTGGACGGGTTTGCGGTTATGGTAATGGATGGACAGGCCGAAGGCCTTGGCACGGCGCGCCAGCGCCTGGCCGATGCGGCCCATGCCGATGATGCCCAGCCGCTTGCCCGCCAGGCGCGACCCCAGCATCACGGTGGGGGCCCAGCCCGTCCATTGCCCGGACCGCACCAGCCGTTCCCCTTCCGACAGGCGGCGGGCCGTGGCCAGGATCAGGGCCATGGTCATGTCGGCCGTATCCTCGGTCAGCACACCCGGCGTGTTGGTGACCAGGATGCCCTTGTTGCGGGCAACGCGCAGGTCGATATGGTCCACGCCATTGCCGAAATTCGCGATCATCTTCAATTGTGGCCCGGCCTGGTTCAACAGGGCCTCGTCGATCGTATCGGTGACGGTGGGGACCAGGATGTCGGCGGTCTTCACCGCCTCTTCCAGCTCGGCCCGTGTCATCGGGTGGTCATCCAGGTTCAGGCGCGTATGGAACAGCTCCATCATCCGCGTTTCGATGACGTCCGGCAGCTTGCGCGTGACGATGACCAGGGGCTTCCGGCGTTCGGCCATGTGCGGTGATCCTCCCGAGACCTGTTTGCCATAGCAGTACAAGCGCCAGCCGCCCTTGTCCATGATGCCGGCGCGGCGCACGTATGGTCGCTGGTGCTTGACCCGGGTAACCGGGGTACGGCACAAAGGGTTGTTAACGAATGATGCCGGGCATTTACCGGCCTGCCTTGCATGGGGCGTTGTGTTGCTGGAAACGCGGACGGGAAAGATGCGCAAACCTGTGGCGGCGGGCCTGACCCGCGTGCTGCTGGCCGGTCTTCTGTCGGTCGCGGCGTTGCTCAGCCCTGCCACCATCCAGGGCCAGGAAACCGACCCTCGGTCGGACATGATCGTGCGCTCCGGCCTGCCAGTCCCGCGCTTCGTGTCGTTACGGTCGGGTGAGGTCAATGTCCGCACGGGTCCCGGCCGGTCCTATCCGATCGACTGGGTCTTCGTGCGCCCCGGCATGCCCGTGGAAATCACGGCGGAGTTCGACACCTGGCGACGCATCCGCGATGTGGAGGGAACCCAGGGCTGGGTCCATCAATCCATGCTGTCGGGCCGCCGCACCCTGGTCATCACCGGTGAACTGCGCACCGTGCGTGAACGGCCCAGCGCATCGGCTGCCGCTGTGGCCCAGGCCGAACCCGGTGTCATGGGCCGGCTGGTTTCCTGCAAGGGGCCGTGGTGCGAGGTGGAAATCCAGGGCTATCACGGTTGGCTGGAGCGCGGCGACTTCTGGGGCATCTATGCCAATGAAGAGGTTGAGGATTAAGGGTTTAAGGTTTCCCTTTCAATCCGCCGGTTTCTCTTCGTCCTTCTCCGCCGCCGCCTGCTGCTTGGCCTGGGCCATCTGGGCCAGGCGGTTGCGATAGGCGGTGACGGCGCCCCGTACCTCATTCTCCACCAGCGACAGGTCGGCACGGCGCGATGTCAGGGCCGCGATGCCGATGGCGGCGGCGCGCAGCGGCTGCACGCCGGCCAGGGGCGCGTCCGGTGCTGTCTTGAACTGTTCAAGGGTGGCGCGGATGGTGGCGGCATAGGTTTCCGCCTGCCCGCGCAGGTCGGCATCGGGCTTCAGCCGGCGCATCAGATCATCCAGGGCTGCACCCGACCGGGTCAGGTGGTCCGCCGCCATCCGGTCCGCCCCTGCCGCCAGACCGGGACAGGCAAAATCGATCAGGAAGGCCACCTGGAAACCGCTGCGCACGATCTTCTGCACATTGATGGCATCTTGGGCGGTGGCGATGGCATCGGTGGCCTTGTTGCGGTCGAACAGGCCCAGGGCCTTCAGACGCAGGGTGTTCGGCACGTCGAACAGGGGGATCTGGATGCCCTCGCGCGGCTGGCGGCGGCGGTCGGGGCCGATATAGTCGGCGGTGACCACGAAGCTCCTGCGGGCCTCGATCAAATTGATCAGCCGGTCCTGCACCTGCTTCGTGCTGAACGGCTTCACCATCATGTCATCGGCACCGGTGGCGTTGAACCGCAACAGCAGCGGCTGTGTCGGCTGCCAGGTGGTGGCGATGACGCCGATGAAGGGATTGTGCGGGGCCTGGGCATGACGCAGCCCCTGCACGAATTTCAGCCCTTCCGGATCGGGCGCATCGGCATCGATGAATAACAGGTCCGGCTGAATGGCGATCAGGGCTGCTGGCGCGTCGGCGGCGCTGGCAAAGTCCAGGATCTTGTCCACGCCCATGCGCGCCAGGATGCCGCGCAGCAGGCGACGCGTATTGACCTCGCGGTCAACAATGACGGCGGATGTGGAACGGAAATCATAATCAGGCATGCGCCGGCCCTCCCAGGCCGGAAAGCGGGGTGCGTTCACCGGCACCCGCTTCAATCAGTTCATATAGCCAGCATGTGCGTCCGGGCAAAGGCACAGGTTTGCCATCAATGGCCAGGCTGGCGCCTGGCTGCCCTTCCTCGTCACCAGTATCCAGAAGGCAGCGCCATCCCGACCCGCCTGGCACATCGGGCAGGATGAAATCGGCCGCCAACTCCCCGGCATTGATGATCAGCAGCAGCACATTGTCCTTCTCTGGCGTACCATCGGCGGACAGATGGGTTCCCGCCTTGCCGTTCAGCAGCAGACCCAGGCAGCGGGCCTGCCCGTCGCGCCATTGTTCCGGCGCCTTTTCCACCCCTTGCGGGTTGATCCAGGTGATGTCCTTCAGGCCATCGGCGGAGGTTTCGCGCCCATGCAGGAACCGGCCCCGGCGCAGCACGGGGTGGGCGCGGCGCAGAGCGGTCAGGCGCGACACGAACCGCATCATGGCCCGCGCATCAGCTCCCAGGTCGGGCCAGTTGATCCAGCTGACCTCACTATCCTGACAATAGGCGTTGTTATTGCCCTGCTGGCTGCGCAACAGCTCATCGCCCGCCGTCAGCATGGGCGTGCCCTGCGACAAGAGCAGCGTGGCCAGCATGTTGCGCGATTGCCGCCGGCGCAGCGCGTTGATGGCGGGGTCGTCGGTCGGCCCCTCGACCCCATGGTTGAAGCTGAAATTCGCGTCGTGCCCGTCGCGATTCCCCTCCTGGTTCGCCTCATTATGTTTGGTGTTGTAGGAGACGAGGTCGGCCAGCGTGAACCCGTCATGGGAGGTGACGAAATTGACGCTGGACCAGGGGCGGCGGCGGGCATGGTCGAAGATATCGGCCGATCCAGTCAGGCGCGCCGCCAGTTCCGGCAGCATCCCCTCATCCCCGCGCCAGAGGCGGCGGACCGTGTCGCGATACCGGTCGTTCCATTCGGCCCAGCCGGACGGGAACTGCCCCACGCGGTAACCGCCGGGGCCGATATCCCATGGCTCGGCGATCATCTTCACACCGGCCAGCACCGGGTCCTGTCGCACCGCATCCAGGAAGCCCGACCCCTGATCATAGCCCTGCGCCTCGCGTGCCAAGGTCGTTGCGAGATCGAAACGGAACCCGTCGACATGCATGTCCACCACCCAGTGGCGCAGGCTGTCCATCACCATCTGCAACACGCGCGGATGAGCCAGATTAAGGGTATTTCCGGTGCCGGTATGATCCTGGTAGAAGCGTTTATCCTGCTGAAGCAGGTAGTAGCTGGCATTGTCGATGCCGCGGAAGGACAGGGTGGGACCCAGATGGTTGCCCTCGCCCGTGTGGTTATAGACCACGTCCAGGATCACCTCGATCCCGGCATCATGCAGGCGGGCGACCATGTTCTTGAATTCCCGCGTCGACCGGCCCGTCATATAGGCGGGTTCGGGCGCGAAGAAGCAGATGCTGGCATAGCCCCAGTAATTATGCAGCGAGCGTTCCACCAGATGCCGGTCATCGGTGAAGCCATGGACGGGCAGCAATTCGATGGCGGTGACGCCCAGCGCCTTCAGATGGTCGATCATCGGCTGGCTGGACAGGCCCGTGAAGGTGCCGCGCAGACCGGGGGCGATGTCGGGATGGCGCAGCGTCTGGCCGCGCACATGCGCCTCATAGATGATGGTGTCGGTCCAGGGCACGCGTGGGCGGCGTTCCAGGCCCCAGGTGAAGGCCGGGTCGATCACCCGGCATTTGGGCATGCCGCGCGCATTGTCGCGCCGGTCGATGGACAGATCCTCACGCGCCGCCCCCATCCGGTAGCCGAAATGAGCGTCCGACCAGCGCAGCGGCCCTTCCAGCGCCTTGGCGTAGGGGTCCAGCAACAGCTTGTTGGGATTGAACCGGTGGCCTCTGGACGGGTCATAGGGGCCATGGACGCGGTAGCCATAGAGCAGGCCTGGCCGCGCCTCCGGCAGATAGGCGTGCCAGACATCGTCGGTGCATTCCGGCAGGGTGATGCGCTCAATCTCCCGGCTGCCCTCGCTGTCGAATAGGCACAGTTCCACCTTTTCGGCATGGGCGGAGAACAGGGCGAAATTAACCCCCAACCCGTCCCAGGTCGCCCCAAGAGGGTCGGGACGGCCCGGCCGGACAATGGTACGCGCAGCGCCTGTGGATCGCATGGGGCAGGGGCTACCTTCCTCGGGACGGGTCAATCAGGAAACAGCATGCCAAACTTGTGGGACCCGCGCCAAGAGGTTGCGGGCATATCCGGACCGCTTCGTTAACGAATTGTCTCCCCATCGGCAGAACTGGCCATGGCCGCCTGCCGGTGCAGGATGGTTTCGCGGTGGATGATGTACAGCCCCGATGCTGCCACGATGGCGCACCCGGTCCAGATGGCCGCATCTGGAACCTCGGCGAAGAAGAAATAGCCGAATCCGGCGGCCCAGATCATGGCGATATATTCAAACGGCGCCAGCAGCGACGGGGCAGCCAGCCGGAAGGCCTGGGTGAAGACGATCTGCGCCACCCCGCCAATGATGCCGATCAGGGCCAGCAGCATCAGGCCCGTGGCATCGGGCGTGCGCCAGCCGGGGATCATGCAGACCCCGCTGACGATCCCCATGGTGGTGACGAAATAGAAGGTGATGGCGCCGTTGCTCTCCGTCCGGCTCAACGCCCGCACGAACAGCATGGACAGCGCATAGAAGAAAGCGGCGCCCAGGGGGATCAGGGCGATCATGCTGAACATGCCTTGCCCCGGCCGCAGCATGACCATGACGCCGCCGAACCCGACCAGAACCGCCAACCAGCGCCGCCAGCCCACCTTTTCCTTCAACACCGGCACCGACAGGGCCGTCATGAACAAGGGTGCTGCAAAGCCGATGGCATAGACATCGGCCAGCGGCATCACGGAAAAAGCGTAGAAGAACCCGTAAGCAGCGGCCACCCCCATCAGAGAGCGGGCGGCATGGGCCGTCACGCTTTTCGTACGCAGCGACATCAGACCGCCTGTGCGGGCGATCAGGATACCGATGGGCAACAGCGAGAACACGGCGCGGAAGAACATGATCTGCCAGGTGCCATAATCCTGGCCGACCTGCTTGATCAACGCATCCATGATGCCGAACAGCAGGGTGGCCAGGATGAAGAAGCCGATACCCGCAATTGAACGCTTCTCCAAGCCCCCCCTCCTCTTCAATGCCGTTTGTCGCGATGGGCAAGAAAGCCGAAAAACAGGCAGATCATCAGGATGGAGAGTGGATTGCCAGCATTAAGTCCCCGGTTCTCCGTGATCCCTGCAAGCATATACACAAGCGTCACAGTCAGCATCATCAAGCCCATGCCGCGATCCGGCTCCCGGTAGGCCTGTCGCAGCACCACCACCAGGAGACCCAACCATCCGGCCAATCCAACAACTCCCATCTCGCTGGCTATGTAGAGATAACTGTTGTCCGGGCCGGGGCCCGTGGTGCGCAGTCCGGCTCCCAGCCACGGATGCTCCCGCCAGATATCCAGGCTTGCCGACCATAAGGTGAGGCGCCCCGATAGGTTGCTGTGCCAGCCGCGTCCGGGATGGTTTATCAGCATGGCATTTTCAAGGAACAGCCAGCAGATGGGGATTGCCAACAGCAGCAAGCCCAGCCCGACAATCGGTGATCGCCATAGCCAGTTCCACGCCTTTGCGATGTCCTGCCACAAATCCACACAAATCAGGATGACGATACACATCATCATCATCCGTGATGTCAGAACGACGCAGAGTAGAAATCCGAACAGCAGGAGCCCTCTGCGCAAAATGGGTCGGGGAATGGCAAAGGCAGCCATGGCCATCGCCAGCGCAATCGACCCTATGTAGTTGGGATGCAGCGGCAGCAGCCGGACGCTGATGGCGCCAGAATGAAGGCGCATCCGGATCATTTTCGCGATGTCGCCGGTGGCGATGACGTAGAGCGTTAGGCAAACCAAAGCGATGGCCAGACAGCATGCCGCGATCATCAGGGTTCGCTGCATGCTGGTGGCGTCAGATAGGATGGCCGCTCCGATCAGCGCCATCGCCACCATCAATGCCGTGATGCCGGCGGAGGCGGGCAGGCCACTAGCATTGGCGGATGCCAGCATTGGAAGCAGGGTGAGCGCGAGGTCGCTGCCCCAGAATCGGCCAACCCGGCCACGAAACCTGTGAGTGATGGCGCATGCCACCGCCAACAAAGCCAACATAGCTGCCAGAACTATTTTCCAATCATGCGGAAAACAGATCATCAGACCAGGTATCACGGATAATATAACGCCGAACGCCCAGGCTGGGGTCAGTTCCGTGATTCTCCTGAAAATGATCATTCCAGCGTCCTCTGAGATGTCACCTGCCGGCCCAGCACCGTCTCGCGATAAAGGATATAAAGCCCGCTGGACACCACGATGGCCAGCCCGATGAACAGGGTCCTGTCCGGCACATCGCCAAACATAAGATAGCCGAACATCACGCCCCAGATGATCTGGGTATACT
>CALRNG020000043.1:0-12781 GCA_943369495.1 Rhizobium sp. Q54 | reverse complement strand
TGGCGGCGATCAAAGCCTCGTCATCCAGCACTTCCTGGATGCGCGACGGCAGCCCTTCCAGCGCCACCAGCTCATCATGGATCTGCGTGGCTGACAGGGTGCCCAGCGCGTCGGCAATGCAGAGTGCCGTCAGCTTGCCGGCGGCCACCTGGCTGTAGAAGGCCTTGGTGCTGGCCACGGCCATTTCGATGTCGCGCCCGTCGCTGGTGAACAAATGGCTGTCGGATTTCCGGACCAGCGGGCTGTTGCGGCGGTTGACGATGGCGTGGATCCAGGCGCCCGACGCGCGGGCCAGGTCGACAGTGCGGTTGGTGTCGGTGGTGGTGCCGGACTGGCTGATGGCGATGACGATGGCATCATCCAGGCGCACGCCATCCAGATCGGACGACAGTTCCGACGCCTTCGCTGCTTCCACATGGATGGACGTGGCCGGCAGTGCCTGGCGCAGCAGATGGGCCACGCCCATGCCGGCGATGGCGGCGGTGCCTTGCCCCGTCACGAAGATGCGGCGGATGGCGGGCTTGGCCGGGTCGGCCAGACGGCGGCGCAATCCTGCCCAGATGCCGTCGGGGCCTAGGTCGAAACTGGCGGCGCGGCCCTGGCGGGTATAGCGGCCCACCAGCGTCTTGCGCACCGAGGTAGCGCTTTCATGCACTTCTTTTTCAAAGAAATGCGCGAAATCGCCCCGGAAAATATCGCGGCTGAAAATCTCGATCGTCTCGGGCTTCAGCTCCGTCTCCGCCCCATCATCAATGGTGCGGGCCTGGATCGCCGGCTCCCCGTCCAGGGTGGACAGCGTCACCTGCAACCCGCCCTTTTCCACCTTGGCCATGGCGATGGAGGCCCGCGCGCGCGGCGCCAGACCGTAATTTTCCGACGCGATGATCAGGCCGTCGCGCACCTGCGCCAAGAACAGCGACTGACCGCTGCCCTTCTGCCCGAAATAAAGCCGCTGCGGCTCTGTCGGGTGCAGGAGGCCGATGGCGACGGACCCTTCAAACTGCCGCAGCGCCGACAGGAACCGGTCGGACGTATTGGCACCCGGCGTCAGGCGGAAGGCCACGGGGATGATCTTGGCATCTGTGGTCACCTGGGCCGGCACCTCATGCCCGGCGCCGCGCACCAGACCGTCCTTCAGCCCCCGGTAATTGTCGATATCGCCGTTCAGCACGCACATCGTGTCGGCGTCGGGCACCAGGGTCGGGGCATTGTCGCCCGCCAGCCAGCCCGATTGCGGATGGCAATTGGGCAGATTGATGGCCCCGTGCGAGGCCCAGCGTGTATGGGCCAGGATGCCCACTTGATCGGCCTGAAGGGCGATGGACCAGAGCAGGGCATCGGCCCGCACCTTGGCCCGCAAGGTCGCGCCATTATCGCCCAGCTGACCGATCAGCTGCGCCACCTTATAGGTGAAGCGCGCGGTCGCCCCGCCATCGGGCAGGGCATGAAGGGTGACGGCCCCATCGGCATCGAACGTATCGCGCCCGGCGGATGCCGCCTGACGCCGCCAATCCGCGATCTGTCCGTCCGACACGGGGCCGGCCAAGCGCAGCTGCACCGCCACACCGGCGCTGTCACGCCCGCGCACCTCCAGCCGGTCCAGGTTTTCCAGAACCTGTTCGATGGACCAGGCCGTGAAATGCTGGGCGCGGGCCGGGGTCCGCACGCCGCCGATCAGCGACAAGGTACGGTCGATATTGGCCAGCACCTCATTGCGCAGCTGCCAGCCATAATCGCGTAAACGTTCGGCGGTGCGTTCGGCGGCAGGGTCGCGGGCGATGGCGCTGGCCTTCAGCTCCGCCTCCAACCCCTCGATCCGGCTGGCGGCCTGAGACAGCCGATCGCGCAGATCAGCACGCTCCACCAGGGCCAGATGCGTGGCAAAAGCCATCAGATCGTCAAAACGGGCATGCAGCTGATCCAGCATGGCATCAATGCTGGCCAGATGGCCGATCCCGGCATCGCGCAGGTCATCGGCGAGCAGGGCCATCCAGGAGACGTCATGATCCCGGTGCCAGGTCAGGTTCGACAGAAAACCCGCAATGCCGCACATGTCCCAAATCCCTTTGTAAAGATACGCCGCCTTGATACCCCGAGGCCCCCGCCCGGTGCAAATAATGTGCATGAACTTTGAAAGGGGCGGAATTGCGGTGGTGGAGATACCGGGGGACGGAAAATGTCACAGGCGGTGACCTGCGGATTACGGTTGCGCCTAATCCGCGCGACGCAGCTGCAACAGGTCCCACTTGTTCCCATAAAGGTCCTGGAACACGGCAACGCTGCCATAGGCCTCATGCCGGGGTTCCTCCAGGAACTGCACCCCCGCCGCTGTCATCGCCGCATGGTCGCGGGCGAAATCGTCGGTATGCAGGAACAGGAAGACGCGGCCGCCGGCCTGATGGCCGATCTGCGCTTCCTGTTCCGCCCCCACCGCCTTTGCCAGCAGCAGGCGGGTTTCCGTGGCCCCCTTCGGTGCCATCAGAACCCAGCGTTTGCCGCCACCCAGGTCGGTGTCGCTGACCAAGGTGAAACCCGCCCGGTCACGATACCAGGCGATAGCTTCATCATAGTCCCGCACCAGCAGGGTCAGCGCGCCGATGGCTTGCATGGGATCAGTCGCGCAGCAGGTCGTTGATGGAGGTCTTGGACCGGGTCTGCGCATCCACGCGCTTGACGATCACGGCGCAGGACAGGGACGGGCCGGGGCTGCCATCGGGCAGCGGCTTGCCGGGCAGGCTACCGGGGACCACCACGGAATAGGCGGGCACGCGGCCCACGAACACTTCGCCCGTGCTGCGGTCAATGACCTTGGTGGTGGCGCTGATGAACACGCCCATGGACAGGACGGCGCCCTGTTCCACGATCACGCCCTCCACCACTTCCGACCGCGCGCCGATGAAGCAATCATCCTCGATGATCACGGGGCCGGCCTGCAAAGGCTCCAGCACGCCGCCAATGCCGACACCGCCCGACAGATGCACATTCTTGCCGATCTGGGCACAGGAACCGACCGTGGCCCAGGTATCGACCATGGTGCCCTTGTCCACGAAGGCCCCGACATTGACAAAGCTGGGCATCAGCACCACGCCCGGCGCAATATAGGCGCTGCGGCGCACGACGCTGCCGGGCACGGCGCGGAAGCCGGCCTGACGCCAGCCGGCCTCGTCCCAGCCATCGAACTTCGACGGCACCTTGTCCCACCAGCTGGCCCCGCCCGGCGCGCCGGAAATCATGGCATTGTCATTCAGGCGGAAGGACAGCAGCACAGCCTTCTTCAGCCACTGGTTCACAGTCCAGGACCCATCCACCTTCTCCGCCACCCGCGCCTCCCCGGCATCCAGCAGCGACAGGGCCTTGTTAACGGCATCGCGCACGTCACCGGTGGTGGAGAAGCCCAGGTTGGCGCGGTCTTCCCAGGCCTGGTCGATGGTGCGGGCGAGATCGGCGAAGCTGCTCATCGCGTGGGTCCTGCTGTTCGGTTTAGGAAGGATCGGCGGGGACTTTGGCCGCCGTACGCCGGACCTGTCAACGAAGCCTCAAGCAAGGCGCCCATGCCCGCACGATCGTTCGAGAAACACCCTTACCGCAGATGCGCCGTCAGGTCGGCCAGCCACGCCTCCACATCGCCGATCACATGGTGCACATGGTCGCCGGGATGGACCGGGGCGGCAGGGTCGGGGTGAGAGAACTCGCTGTCGGTGCGGACCCAGACGGTGGTCATGCCGGCGGCGGCCGCCGGTGCCAGATTGCGGTGCAGATCCTCCACCATGGCGGCACGGGCGGGATTGATCCCGAAGCGCCGGATCATGGTGGCATAGGGGGCGGGATCGGGCTTGGGCACGTAATCGGCGGCCACAATGTCGAAAATGCCGTCGAAATGATCGGCCACACCCAGCCGGGCCATCACCTTCTCGGCATGGCGGACCGACCCGTTGGTGAAGATCACCTTGCGGCCCGGCAGCGCCTTCAACGCGTCGGCCAGCAGGGGCGAAGGCGCCACTGGCGTCACGTCGATATCATGCACATAGTCCAGGAACGGCGCCGGGTCCATGCCATGGTCGATCATCATCCCGCGCAGCGACGTGCCATGCAGCCGGTAATATTCCTTCTGCTTCAGCCGCGCCACCTCCCGCTCCATGCCCAAGGCCTGGGCGATATAGTCGGTGATGCGCACATCGACCTGGGCGAACAGGTTGCACTGGGCAGGGTAGAGCGTGTTATCCAGGTCGAACACCCAATGGTCGACATGGGCAAAACGGTCGCCCAGAGGGGCGGCCAGCGGACGGGCGGGGTTCTGATAAGCGTCTGTCATGATTGTAACATGATCAACCGTCGATGTAACCGCAAGGGCAATGGACCGCAAGGCTCCGGTGCGTTACCACTGGATCAGAGAGAATTGGTTACCACGGGAGCGCCCCGGCCTTGTCATCCCCCCCCGGCCCCGCCGACGCCATTGATATCGTTGCCCTGCCCGCCCTGCTGGAGGGCTGGCCCGGTCCTGGCCTGACACTGGATGGGCAGGGGCGTGCCATAGCGTTGAATACCGGGGCGCGGCAACTGGCCGACCGCCATGATGGCTGGCTGACTGAATTGGGCCGCTGGGCGGCGTCCGGCGGGCCTTTGTCGGAACCGCACCGGTCGGTGCCGGTGGAAACCGGCAGCGGGCCTGGCGTGGTGGAATTCAACACCGTGCTTCTCTCTGATGGCGGGGTCCTGTGCCTGGGCCGCGAGGTGACGCTGGAACGCCGCCTGCGCCATGCCCTGACCGAAAGCCGGCAGCGTTATAAGGACCTGGTCGATATCTCGTCTGACTTCGCCTGGGAGGTGGGGCCGGACGGGCGCTTTGTCTTCGTCTCCGCCGCCGGTGCCATCGGGTACCACCCCGACGATCTGATCGGTCGCCACCCGTCGGAATTCGTGCTGGGCGATTTCGCCGATCAGCCGCTGCCCTTTGATACCGCTGTGGGCATTGAGCGCACAGAGGTCTGGCTGCGCGCCAAGGATGGGGAGGCGGCCTGCCTCATCTCGTCCGCCGTGCCCCTGGTCGGGCCGCAGGGCGACTGGATCGGGGCGCGCGGTGCCTGTCGCGACATTACTGAGGCGCGGGTCAAGGGCATGGAACTGGCCCAGGTCCGCCTGCGTGAGAAATATCTGGGCTATATCGTCTCCTCCACCCGCGATGACGTGGACCCGGCCAAGACGCTGGAGATCGCGGTGGGCGTGGCGGTGAATGCCACGGGGGCCGGCGGTGCCCGTCTTTACGCCCGGACCGGCGATGCCTTTATGGAGGCGGCGGCCCAGCTGGCCATGGTCGCGGATATCAAGGAGGATATTCCCGCCTTCCTGGAACAGGTGGCCGAACAGGCCGAACCGATCACGGCATTGGTCAATGGCTATGGCATGCTGGCCACCCGCACCCTGTTCCGTCATGAGGTGAATGGCGCCATCCTGGTCTGGCGGGGTGATGGGCTGGACTGGAGCGAGGATGATTTCTCGATGATCCAGGCCATCGCCGATCAGGTGGGCGTGGCCGTGGCCCAGGCCCGCTATCAGGAACGGCTGAAGACCCTGTCGGAACGCGACGGGCTGACCGGTCTTTACAATCGCCGCACCTTCATGGAGCTGCTGGAGACACGGCTGGACAAGCAGACGGGCGGCGGGTCTGCCCTGCTTTACTTCGATCTCGACAATTTCAAGGCCGTGAACGACAAGCTGGGTCACGGGGCGGGCGATGACGTACTGCGCGCCGTGGGTGAGCTGCTGGGTACGTTGGCGCGGCCCAGCGACCTTGCCGGCCGCCTGGGCGGGGATGAGTTCGTGCTGTGGATCGACCGCGTGGACGAGACACAGTCCGTGGCCGTCGCCGACCGTCTGCTGCGGGAAGCCGCGGAATTCCTGCGGCCCCTGTCGGCCTCTCCGGAAAAGCCGCTGGGCGTTTCGGTCGGGGTGGCATTCTATCGTGGTGGGTCGGGCGAACTGGCACAGGGGCTTGTCGACCGGGGTGACCAGGGTATGTATGCTGCCAAACGCATGGGTAAAGGCCACCGCGCCATGGCCCCGGTCTTCACGGCCGATTGAGAACGGGATACGGTTCTTAAATGAAAGGTTCCACCCCCACCACACCGCTGGACTACGATACGGCCAAGACGCTGGCGGCCAGCGATGACGCCGGTCAGCGCCGCATGGTGGCATCACGCGCCGATACCAAGCCGGAATTGCTGTTCTATCTGGCCAATGATGAAAGTGCCGAGGTGCGGCGCGAGATTGCGCGCAACAACGCCACCCCGCGTCAGGCCGACCTGCTGCTGTGCGGTGACCCGGACGAGGAGGTGCGGTCGGGCCTGGCGCGCAAGATCGCGCTGCTGGTGCCGGCCCTGCCGGCCGACCGCGTCGGGCAGCTGGAACGCATGACCCTGGACATTGTCGAGGCGCTGGCCCGTGACCAGGCGTCCGCCGTGCGCCGCGTCGTGGCAGAGACCTTGAAGGATCAGCCGGGCGCCCCGCCGCATCTGATCCAGCAGCTGGCCCGCGACCTGGAACTGTCGGTATCGGGGCCGGTCCTGCGCTTCTCGCCGCTTCTGACCGATGACGACCTGTTGTCGATCATCGGCAGCCAGCCGATGGATGGCAAGCTGGTGGCCATTGCCCAGCGCGCCGGCCTGTCGGGTGGCGTGTCGGAGGCGGTCGCCCGCACGCAGTCGGAAGCGGCGGTGGCGGCCCTGCTGGGTAACTCCTCCGCCCAGATCCGCGAAGAGACGCTTGACCGCATCATCGACATGGCACCGCGCTTCGAACCCTGGCACGGCCCGCTGGTCCGCCGCCCAGCCCTGCCGCCCAAGGCTGCGGCCCGCATCGTGGGCTTTGTCAGCGAACAGCTGATGCGCGTGCTGGAAAACCGCACCGACCTGCCGCCCGACGTGCGCGCGGCGGTGCGCAGCGCCGTGCAAGAACGGGCCCGTAATGCCAACAAGGGTGGCGGGGCGGAGCCGCTGGGCATTGGTGATGACGAGCCGGAAGAGGCGCCGAAGGAGCGCCCCATGGACCGGGCGCGCAAGGCCCATGCCGCGGGCAAGCTGGATGAGGATATGGTAGCCGCCGCCCTGACCCAGGGCGACCGCGCCTTTGTCCTGGCCTCTCTCTCCGTGCGGGGCAATGTGCCCATCGACGCGGTGGACAAGATCATCGGCGGGCAGAGTGCGCGCGGGGTGACGGCCCTTTGCTGGCGGGCCAAGCTGACCATGCGCCTGTGCCGGCAGATACAGCTGCGTGTCGCGAACATTCCGCCGACATCGGTGTTGAACGCACGCGATGGCACCCACTACCCGATGTCGGACAGCGAAATGAACTGGCAGCTTGAATTCTTCGGACTGAAGGCATGAGGCCATGAGCGGCGCCGCCGACCCGGATACGGCCTCAGCGACCCATCCAGGCCCTGTCGGCCTGATGTCGGGTACGGCTGCCCGCCGGGTGATGCAGTCGCTGATGCGCACAGGTCAGGAGGCACGTTTCATCGGGGGGTGTGTGCGCGACGCCTTTCTGGGCATTCAGGCCGCCGATATCGATATCGCCACCCCCTTGTTGCCCGACGAGGTGACGCGCCGCCTGCGCCAGGACGGTATCCGTGTCATCCCCACGGGGATCGAGCATGGCACCGTCACGGCCCTGACGGAGGGGGCGTCGTTCGAGATCACCACGCTGCGCCGCGATGTCGAAACCGACGGGCGCCGCGCGGTCGTGGCCTTTACCGATGATTGGCTGGAAGATGCCAGCCGGCGCGACTTCACCTTCAACGCCATGTCCCTGACCCCAGAAGGGGAGCTGTATGACCCGTTCGACGGGGTGCGCGACCTGAAGGGGGGGCGCGTGTGCTTCATCGGGCAGGCGCGCGAACGCATCGCGGAGGATGTGCTGCGCATCCTCCGCTTTTTCCGATTCCATGCCCGCTTCGGCCAAGGTCGGCCCGACCCGGATGCCGTTGCCGCCTGCGCCGCCATGGCACCGCTGCTACCGTCGCTGTCCGGCGAACGGGTCCAGCAGGAGGTGATGCGCATCCTGGCCCAGGACCGGATGGTGGAGGTCTGGCGCCTGATGATCGATTGCGGGGTGGTGGCGCATACCCTGCCCCAGGCCATCAATGTCATGCGGCTGGCGGCACTGGACCGGCTGGAATGGCTGGTGGGCGAAGCGCATCCCATGGCGCATCTGGCGGCCTTGCTGCCATCGGGCCTGTCGGCGGCGGCGGACACGGCGGAACGGCTGCGCCTGTCGAACACCAACCGCGACTATCTGCTGGGCCTGTGCGCGCCGCCGGTGGATGTGCATCCCGACCTGACGGTGACCAGCCGCCGCCACGCCTTGCAGAAACTGGGGCCTGAAGCCTATCGCGACCTGCTGCTGCTGGCCGCCGCCACGCGCGGCACGCCGGCCGTGGAACTGCTGGAGGCGCTGGCGGAAGCGGCCACCTGGGTCGTGGTGCCGTTCCCCCTGAAGGGCCGCGACCTGCTGGAAATGGGCGTGGCGCCGGGACCGGAGATGGGGGTGATGCTGGCTTCCCTGGAAGGCTGGTGGGCCGCCCGCGATTACCGCCCCACGCGGGAGGATTGTCTGGTCGAGCTGTCCCGCCGTCTGCTGCACCGGGCGCGGGAACAAGTGTCTCCACCACATCAAAAAGAAATGTAACCATTTAGCCTTAAGTCGGAACTCCCCATCCGGGCTATAAAGGGAAAGGCGGGCGGGAACCGCTGGACGTGGCTGGGGGGAAAAGAATGAAGCTGTCGATCAAAGCGACTCTGCTGGCCGTACTGACCATGCTGGCTCTGTTGCTGCTGGCCAATGGCTTCGTGTCCTGGCAGGCACTGAACGGCACGCAAGCCAATCTTCAGGAAATCTATAGCAGTCGTGTGGTACCGCAACGCGACTTGAAGATCATCGCCGATGCGTATGCCGTCTCCATCGTTGATGCGTCGCATAAGGTACGCAATGGAAATGCCACATGGGAAGAAGGCTTGGCGTCGGTACGCAAGGCACAGGGTGACATTGCAGCAGCCTGGAAATCGTTCAGCGCTATTCCCCATCCAGAACGTAAAGAAGCGGATCTGATCACGCTCACTTTCAAAGACATGACGACAGCGGATCGTGCAGTCACTGACTTGATCACTATCCTGGCGGCCAAAGATTTGGGCGCGCTGGATGGTTTCGTCAAGGATCGGCTCTATCAGACCATCGATCCCGTCTCCAATGATATCTCAAGCCTGATCGATACCGGCGTGAACAAGGCCGGCGGTCTTTACGACCATGCCGATGCCGCCGCCAATCGCGCCGTGCTGCTGGCGGAACTGATGCTGGCTTTGGGCGCCGCCGCCGTGGCACTGGGCGTCTGGTCGGTGCTGAACCGCGTTGTTCGGCCCATGGCGGGGCTGACCAGCACGCTGGAGGTTCTGGCGCGGGAGGATTTCACGCCCCTGGTTCCTTTCACCGACAAGCAGGATGAGATCGGCACCATGGCCCGGGCTGTCGACGTGCTGAAGGCCGGCGGCGCCGAAGCGCAGCGCCTGCGTGCCGATCAGGAGCGTCAGCGCACCGAAGCTGAACGCCTGAAGCGCGAGGCGCTGGAGGCCATGGCGCAGAAGGTGGAAGGCGAGACCCGCAGCGCCGTGGACCGGGTGGCGGGCCGTACCGGCGAAATGGACATCCATGCCGATGCCATGGCGCAGTCGGCGGAATTGGTGTCCAACAACAGCCAGAACGTGGCCGCCGCCGCCGAACAGGCCCTGCACAATGCCGAAACGGTAGCATCCGCCGCCGAGGAACTGTCCGCCTCCATCCGGGAGATCAGCGCCCAGGTGTCCCATAGTGCCGAGGTCAGCAAGCGGGCCGTGGCAAAGGGCACCGAGACCCAGTCTACCATCGCCACCCTGTCCGACGCGGTAGCCCGCATCGGAACCGTGGCTGGCATGATCCAGGAGATCGCGGCCCAGACCAACCTGCTGGCGCTCAACGCCACCATCGAGGCGGCGCGGGCCGGAGAGGCGGGCAAAGGCTTTGCCGTCGTGGCGTCGGAGGTGAAGAACCTGGCCACCCAGACGGCGCGCGCGACGGAGGACATTGCCCTTCAGATCGCCGAGATCAACAGTGTAACCAGCCGTTCCGTCGATGCCGTGCGCGAGATCGGCCGTACCATCGAAGAGATGGACGGGATTTCCGGCGCCATCGCCGCCGCCATCGAGGAACAGGGGGCGGCGACGCAGGAGATCAGCCGCAATGTCCTGCAGGCCGCCGATGCAGCCCGTGAGGTGGCGGCCCGCATCGCCGATGTGTCGAACGAGGCGGCGGCCACCGGCGACCGGGCCGGGACGGTCCGGGTCACGGCAGCCGATGTCGCCACCTCCGTCACCGACCTGCGCTCTGTCCTGGTCCGCGTTGTCCGTACCTCCATGGCGGAGGTCGATCGTCGTCTGGCGCAGCGTTTCAGGACCGACGCGATGGGCACCATCACCATCGACGGCAGACGGCACGATGTGACCCTGCGCGACCTGTCGATCGGCGGGGCGCTGCTGTCACCCGTGGCCGGTATCGACCGGTCGACACGCGGAAAGCTGTCGGTTGCGTCGCTCTCTCTTGAAATCGGCTTTCAAACCCTGGACACGGGCGAAGAAGGGCTGCATCTCTTGTTCACGACCCAGGGCGATGAACAGGCCGCTCTGACCCAGGCGCTGCGCCGTCTGGGGGCGGCGGCGTGACGGGAGGGGCCGATGCGGGCCAGTGACATCGACGGCGTGCTGGCTTTCTGGTTCAAGGACGCGGGACCGGCCAAATGGTTCGGCGGCGGACCGGATTTTGATGTGCTGGTGACGCACCGGCTGCTGCCCGCCTATCTGGCCGCCGGCAATGGCGATCTGGCCGACTGGACGGAAAGCCCGGAAGGGGTGCTGGCCTTGTGCATCCTGCTGGATCAGGCGCCGCGTAACATGTTCCGGGGCACAGCGCGGGCTTTTGCCACCGACCATGTGGCCCTGACCATCGCCACCGATGCCATCGCCCGTGAACAGGACCTGATGCTGCCCGAAGATCAGCGCCTGTTCATCTATCTGCCGTTCGAACATTCAGAGCAGATTGAGGATCAGCGTCTGGCCGTCCGCCTGTTCGCCAACCGGACCCGTGATCCAGCCTTGCTGGATTATGCCTGCCGCCATCTGGCCGTCATCGCTCAATATGGCCGCTTCCCCCACCGCAACGCCATTCTGGGCCGGGAAAGCACCGAGGCCGAGCTGGCCTATCTCGCCATGCCAGGATCAGGTTTCTGAGACGCGGCTTTCTGCGGTAGGTCAAAGCTGAGGTCACAGCCACCCGCGCTTGCGGAAGTACCAGAGCGGCAGGACGGCGGCCAGCACCATCAGGCCCAGCGCCAGCGGATAGCCAAAGCCCCAGTCCAGTTCCGGCATATGCTTGAAATTCATACCATAAATGCTGGCCACCAGGGTCGGAGGCAGGAAGGCGACGGACGCCACCGAGAACATCTTGATGATGTTGGTCTGCTGGATATTGATCACGCCCAGGGTGGCATCCAGCAGAAAATTGGTCTGCATGGCCTGAAAGGCGGCATGTTCGACCAGCGAATGCACGTCGCGGCCAATGGTCTTCAGCCGTGATTTCTGTTCCTTGTTCATACCCGGTCCCGCCACGGTGGTGGCAAAGGCCACCAGCCGTTCCAGCCCGGCCAGACTGTCGCGCACCTTCTGGGTCAGGTCGCCGGCCCGACCAACTGCGGTGATGACGGCGCGCATCGACACGGTGGTGGGCGGACGGCGGCGGACATGGCTGCGGTCCACCACCTGATGGCGGGGTGCCCGGGCCCCGTCGCGCGTCGACAGGGTTTCCACGGTCCGGTCCTCATGATCGGCGAAGACCCGGTGCGACAACCGGTCCAGGTCCGCCGTAACGCGTTCCAGAACGTCGGCGGCGCGGTCCACCACAGCCTCCAGCAGGCCCAGGAACGCCTCCATCGGGCAGGTCACCAGTTCCGCCTGCTTCAGGGCGCGGGCCGCGAAGATGGCAAACCATAGCGGCTCTGTGTAGCGGATGGTGACCAGCCGGTCGGGCGCCAGCACGAAGGTCAGCAGCCCGCGTTCCAGCAGGCCGGTCGCGGAGCGCACGATGACGGGTGTGGTCATGAATGCCACCTCCCCCTCGGTATAGAGGCGCGACGAGGTTTCGATCTCGTTGATATCCTCCAGCGTCGGCAGGTCCGTCGACAGCAGGGTGGAAATGGTCAGCCGCTCCGCCTCGTCCGGGTGCAGCAGGTCGATCCAGACCGCGCCCGGGGGAATGGCATCCCCCGGACCCACGGCCTGGGCCGTCAGGCCGCTGGCGTCCCGGACATAGGCGGTAATCAAAGGCCGATCCCGGCGGGCAGGGGCACGCCGGCGCTGCGGCAGGCGGCGGTAACGGTATTGGCCAGCAGACACGCAATGGTCATCGGCCCCACCCCGCCCGGCACCGGCGTGATGGCACCAGCCACCGAAGCCGCCTCGGCATAACAGACATCGCCGACGATGCGGGTCTTGCCGGCGGCCGCCGCTGCCGGATCACGGGCCGGTACGCGGTTGATGCCGACATCGATGACCACGGCCCCTTCCTTGATCCAGTCCCCCTTCACCATTTCCGGCCTTCCCACGGCGGCGACCAGGATATCGGCCTCCCGGCAGATACCGGGCAGATCGCGGGTGCGGGAATGGGCGATGGTCACGGTGCAGTCAGCCTGTAACAGCAGCTGCGCCATGGG
>CALRNG020000042.1:0-12790 GCA_943369495.1 Rhizobium sp. Q54 | reverse complement strand
TCTTTGCGTCGACCTTGGAAAGCCAGTTCCAGGTATCCGTTGCATGACGCGTTGGCGGCGTTGCCGGCGGCTGTTCGGTCAGTCCTGTCACATCGGGGTGCGCGCCGTGCAGGGCCGCGATATCGGCGTCGATGCGCAGCATGGACGCCTCGTCGACCTTCCCGGCATGGACCCGCGCCATTTCGGCCCGGAGGGCCGCCGGATCGGGCGACATGGCTGGGCTTTGAGCCATGGCTCCGCCCGTGATCGCCATGGCCAGTGACAGGACGAACAGCCGCGACCAGGTCATGGGGTCACCAGGGACTTCAGGTAGGCAGCGACGTCTGCACGTTGCTGCGCATCCGCCAGAGCAAACGGCATCTTGTTGGACAGGGACGCGTCTCCCGACGTGTCAGAGAGATACTTGCGGGGATTTTCCAGGTAGGCGGCCAGCGCCTCTTCGGTCCAGACCAGACCCTTGGCGGCCGCTGCCTTCACTGCCGGGGAATAGGCATATCCTGCAACGCTGCCGGCGGCTCGTCCAATCACGCCAGCCAGGCTGGGGCCGACCTTGTTGACGCCCGCATCCGTGGAATGGCAGGCCGCGCACTTCTTGAAGACCTGGGCGCCGCTGGCGGGATCGCCCGCCGCCATTGCCATTTGGGCAGGCAGCAGGCCTCCGATCAAGGCGGCAATGATCGTCAAAGAATTGGAACGACGGTACATGAAGGGCTCCACCTGATGATGTCACCTCACTTGACGGACGCAGGGGTGGGTCTATTCCACGCTGCGTGAATTTTATTTTCCGGGTCATTGGTTCATCCCCGGAATATCGAAGCCCCCCACCTCGTCTTAAGGATCGAAGGCAAATATGGGGCATGGCCCTGTAAAGTGGGCGAAGGTGGATGTATGCTGACTGTGCGGGGCGGCGTCGGGAATGGGGCTTGGCGTGCCCGCTCGTGGCGGGGGAATTTGGCGCCGTGACACGTCCACAGCAGTTTGTGAATGCGCTTGTCACGCACCTGCCGGCGTTGCGCCGCTATGCCGTTGGGTTGGCAGGAAATTTTACGCTGGCCGACGACTTGGTTCAGGACTGTATTGAGCGCGCATTGAGGCAGTCAGCGCAATTGCGCGATCAGCACAGCCTGTCGGCTTGGCTGCGCCGTATTTTGCGCAATCTCTACCTGGATGAGATCAGAAAGGGTCGAACACGGGGGGCGGAGCAGGACATCACGGCGCTGGTGGATAGTGTGGAATTGAGCGCCGACCCGGTGGACACAGATGCGGCGCGGGATTTCGCCGCTGCCCTGTCGCAACTGGCCCCGGAGCATCGCGAGATTCTGCTGCTGGTCAGCGTAGAAGAGTTGAGTTACCGGGAGATTGCGGAAGAGTTGAAGATACCCATGGGCACCGTGATGTCGCGTCTGGCGCGGGCCCGCGAACGATTGCGTACAGTGATGCAAGAACGGGACAGTGTGGTCACACCTTTCCCCTCCGGATCGAAAGACAGCAAGTGAGCAAGCATCCCCACATTGATCAGACGGTGACGGAGGAGGAAGTGCACGCCTTCATTGATGGCGAGCTTACCGCCGACCGCGCCCACGTGGTGGAGGCAGCGATCAAGGCCGATCCTGCATTGGCTGACATTGTCGCTGCCTATCAAGCAGATAAGATTTTCATGAAGCGCCTGTATGGCCCCTTGGTCAACCGGCCGGTGCCGCAGCACCTTGTCGATCTGGCGCGCGGTCACGGCGCGTCGGATGGTGCGGGCGCGCGCTCGGTTGGGCGCTGGCGGGTCTATGGCGCCGTCGCGGCCGTTGTGGCGCTGCTGGTGACGGGGGCGGGTCTTTTGACCAGGATGCCGGGCGGCGACGTTGTCAGTGAGGCGTTGGATGCGCGGTCCCGGACCCTGGCGTTGTCCGAGGATATGGGGCGCTATAATGAGGCCCTGAGCCGCATTGTCGATGCCAAGGTCAAGGTGCCTGACCTGTCGCGCGCTGGCTACCAGCTGGCCGGCGTCGGCATCGAGGATGATGCCGCCACCATCGCCTATCGCGATAGCCAAGGTGGCCTGTTCACCATCTATCTGCGCAGTTCCGATGGCACCGTCCGCTTTGACCAGTTCAAGCAGGCTGATCTGCGGATCTGCATTTGGCAGGACGACCGGCTGAGCATGGTGATGGCGGGAGAGATGTCGGCGGCCGTCATGCAGAAACTGGCCAGCATGGCCTATGTGGGTCTAACGGCCTGACGGTTCGCTTACAGCTCAAGGATCGTGCTATCAGCGCCCGACCTGGGCAGGCAGGGCGTTAGGGCTGAACAGGGATGCTGGATGCGGGGCGGTCAGCTTGTAATGGATGGGCTCATCATTGAAGGCAAATGTGAAAGCATAGCCGCCCAGTTCGAAATCATGCACGACCTGGCTGCCGATCACGACGGCGGGCACGTCCGGCATCAGATACATCGTGGCATGTCCAAACTTCCACAGCTTGCCATTCTCGTCCCAGCTGTCCGCGTAGACTGCCATCCAGGTGTCTTCGTCCAGATACAGCATGCGTCGCGACACCACATCGTGCGCGTCCGGCGCGATCGTACCCTCCACGACCCAGACGCGATGCAACTCATACCGAAGGGCGTCGGGGGAGGGGTGGGTCTTGCCGAGTACCTGTGCCACCGGCATCTGGTAAAGCCGGTTATTGTTGTATGGAATGTACATCTCCTTCTTGCCCAACAGCCTGAAACTGTAATGGTCCATGCCGCCGAAGAACATGTAATATTCATTCTGATTCATGTACCCGGCAGCGTTCGGGTCGGGGACGTCGTAGGAAATCGGCGGGGCCTTGCGAACACGCTGTTCGCCGGGCAACAGCCGCCATGCCGTCAGGTCGTGGCGTTTGGTGTTCAGCGATTGCCAGTAAAGATAGCCTTCGCCCAAACGATTGGCCGGTGCGGTGGCGATGCGGATGGTCTTGAAGTAATAGCCGCCCAGCTTTTCCGGCGTCATGGACTGATCGTAATAGGGAAAATCGGCAATCTCCCGATAAGCGCCGGTCAGTTCCGGTGCGCCATCTGCCGGGACGACATAGGTGCCCACCGTTACCTCGCGCGCCGTACCCCAGAAAGCCAGAAGATGATTCCATACCGCCTGATATCCATCCTTCGGAATGGGGAAGGGGATGCCGCCAACGGCGCCCTCGACCCCATAACGAATTCCTTCGGCGGTTGGCCGGGCACGCGTGGCGTTGCGGAAGATGTTTTCGTACACCCAGCCGGGCGCCGCCGCAGTCCGGTGTGTGGGATAGATATCCATTCGGTAGTCAGATCGCGTCTGGAACAGCTGCTTGGCCCCCTCCGGCAACCGGTCCGCATGCTCGCGCCAGTTCTGTGCAGTGATGGCAAACAGGGGCTTCTCTGCGGCAAAAGGGTCAGGACGAGGGCCTTGCAAGGGGGCGGACGTCGGATCGACCAAACCTCCGGTCCATGCGGGGATACTGCCATCGGCATTTCCCGCGCGTTCGGCGCCCACGGGCGTCAGACGGCCAGTCAGGTGCGCGGCCTCCTGCTCCGACACCTGTGCGATGGCGGGTTGGCGCGACAGAAAGGCTATCATAACAATGAAGAGGGTGAGGTTCTGGCGCTTCATTCCGGGCGTGGAGGTTACGGCCTTGTGGCCGGTATGGGGATGATGTCGGGGGGCGTCAAAGATAGGGTAAGTCCCGATCCGGCAGTGCCCACATTGTGGCCGCAAAGCGGATACAAAGATCATTACCCACGGCGCATGGCGATACAAGGGATAAATGCATGTCGTCAATACGTGGTATTTTCGGCCCTGCCGATTATAATCTTCATGTTGTCCGTTTCATATGGCGGCAAGGCTTATGCAACCGAAGTACAAATCGACGGTGGTCCGTCAGTTCGACTGAATAACACGGTCCGGTATACGGCAGCCGCGCGTGTGGTGAAGCGTGATTCCGCATTGACGGCACCGCTTAACTGGAACGACGGGAACCGCAACTTCGCTCCTGGAATGGTGTCAAACCGGTTGGATCTGATGACCGGTCTGGATATCGATCTTCATGACTGGGGTGCCCGCATCAGTGCTGCCGGTTGGTACGATGATGTCTATCGACGCAAAACGGATGCCGGGTCCGGCACAAACAGCAATAGTGCTTCGACTGTGCCGGGGCAGTTCCCCTCCGCGACCCGCCGTCGGCACGGCCGTGACCTCGAATTGCGAGACGCGTTTGTGCGGGGCGGGTTCGATCTGGGTGGAATGCCGATCACTCTACGTGTGGGGCGGCAAACGCTGGCCTGGGGCGAAGCGCTGTTTCATGATCCGCAGTCAATCGCGTCCGCACAGGCGCCTGTTGATTATACAAGGGCCATTACCGCGCCCGGAACCTATCGCAATGACCTTTATCGACCCGTTGCACAGGCGGTCGCGACGATCCAACCCAGTGCGGACCTCGCTATATCTGCCTATCAGCAGTTCGAATGGCGACCGACTTTGCTGCCCGCCAGCGGTAGCTATTTCAGCTACCTTGATCATCTGGGCGTTGGGGGCGACCGTTTCCTGCTGACGCCTGATCGATACCTGGCCCGTCGTCCCGATCTGGGCCACTCGGCGCGCGGGCAGTTCGGCCTGTCGATGCATGTGAATATTGGCGATATTGATTATGGGCTTTATGCCCTGCGCTTCAATTCAATGGAGCCGCATTATCTGATGCGGCTGGAAAGCCCGGCCTTAACGGGGAACGTGGGTTATTACCGGGCGATCTATCCCGGCGGCGCGCGGCTTTACGGTGCCAGTATCAGTACGGTGATCGCGGAGGCCACGCTGGCGGGTGAGATGTCCCTTCGGCGCAACGTGCCACTGATGCTGCCGCCGGCCAATCTTCGTCCCGATGCCGCCGCACCCTACAGCGGGTTTGTCCGGGGGAGTGTCGTCCATGGCCAGGTGTCCATCAGCAGCCCCGTTGGGCGCGCCGCCTTCTGGGACAGCGCCGACATCAGCGCGGAGGCCGCCTTCGACCATGTGATTAACAATGATCCGGTCGATACCGACCGACCCTGGCGTCCCGTAGCATCGCGTATTCGCCTGCTGGTCGAGCCGCGTTATTTCCGGGTTCTGCCGAATGTCGACATCACCCTGCCCGTTGGCATCGGCTATAATCTGTCCGGCCGCAGCCTGAATTATCGGGTGCAGAATGCAGGCGGCGGCGACATGCAGATCGGTGTCGCAGCAACCTATGATTCGACCTGGAAGGCCAGCCTTACGCTGACCCGCTATCTGGGCTCCCCGCGTGAGCAGTGGCTGACAGACCGCGACCATCTGTCATTCAGCCTGGAACGGACCTTTTGACATGGCTGAGCGATCGGCCCTGCGGCTGTGGTGGCGTATTCTGGCAGATATGATGAGGGACTCGCGGCTGAGGATGTTGGCCTGGGTCGTCGGAACAGCTCTGGTCTCGACCGGGACCATGGCGCAGGCAGAGTTGCTGCGCCGTGTCGTCGACAGCGCCTTTTCGCCCCAGGAATCCCTTTCCGCCCTGGCATTTGCCGGATGCGCCCTCGCTTTCGCCGCCGTAAGGGGGATCGGCGGTTACTGGCAATTATCGTCACTGGCGATCTGTGGCACCCGTGTAGTGTTGAGATTGCAGAAGCAGGTGATTGCCCGGCTGATAGAGGCTGATATCGCCTTTCTTCGCACCCGCGTCACAACCGGCCTCGTCACGCAGGTGCAGCGCGATACTTTGCTGGTCCAGAACATGATCGGCCCTGGTTTGGGGGCCATGGCCCGTGACGGCGTAACAATTCTGGCCTTGGCCGGTTGGATGATGTGGGTCGATTGGCGTTTTGGCCTGTTAACGCTGGGTGGGCTTGGGTTGGGGGCGGTCCCGGTCCGGCTGCTGGCGCGGCGGGCGGCCCGGCACTCACGCGATTTGAATTCAGAAATTGTCAGTCAGTCAGAACGGCTGGGGCAATTGCTGCAAGGTATCCGGCAGGTAAAGACCTATCGGATGGAGGCGCGTGAAATGGCGAATGCCAGCGCCTCAATGGACCGCATGACGGCCAGCTATGCCGCCGAGATCCAGGTCCACGCGATGGCGACGCCGGTGATGGAACTTACCGCCGGTCTTGGCCTCGCGGCTCTCATCCTTGCCGGTGGCGCGGGTCCCACGGTGGGACCGGGCGAGGCTGGTACGCTCCTCACCTTCGCTGGTAGCTTCGTTGCCATCAGCATGGTTATGCGCAGGTTAGCGTCGGGCATCGTCGCCCGCCGGAATGCCGACATGGCCCTGATCAGGCTTCAGGAACTGTTGGACCAGCCGGTCGCAATCCGGGATAAATCCGGTGCGCTGACATTGCCGGACCAGGGCGGGGCAATCCGTTTCGACAATGTCAGTTTCAGCTATCCCGATGGGCGCAGTGTTCTGCGGGACCTAAGTCTGGATATACCTCGGCACGCGCGGGTGGCGCTGATTGGGCCCTCGGGGGCGGGGAAATCGACCCTGTTGAGCCTTATCGCGCGCTTTCACGACCCAGACGCTGGCCGGATAGTGATTGACGGCATCGATATCAGCGACGTCAGCCTGTCTTCGCTGCGACAGCATGTGACCCTGGTCAGCCAGGAATGCGACCTCTTCGATGACACGATACGGGCCAACATAGCGGCGGGGCGTCCTGATGCTGACGAAGCCGCCATTCGTGCCGCTGCACGTTCGGCGCTGCTTGACGATTTCATCATGACCCTGCCCGACGGGTATGGGACACGAATTGGTGAAGGAGGACTGAGCCTTTCCGGCGGACAGCGCCAGCGCCTCGCTTTGGCGCGGGCCCTCTTGAAGGCATCGCCCATTCTGCTTCTGGACGAGGCGACATCCGCGTTGGACTTGGAAGCGAGCAGGGGTTTTTGGCGAATGCTTCCATCATTAGGTCTGGAGAAAACTATTATCATTGCTACGCATCATCTTTTAAGTGACATGGATGTGGATTTTGCCCTCCATCTTGCGGATGGGCGCGTATCGGTCAAAAATAAACTGATATGATAATCCTATTATTATAAGAGATATTCTCAATAAATTTTGATCAATATACCTTTGGGTGTTTCGCTGAAGTGTGAGGATAGGTGGCATTAAAATGCCAGTGATCAAGATGATAATTTTCTTATAAATTTCATTATTGGATTCCCGGAAACTCTATGTTTGAGACCCCACCGTGGTGGCACGTCAGGCCAAGCACACCGTCTCGGTCACCATGACCATCGCTTAGGTCGTCAACAATGACCAGCCTTGCAGTATGCCCCTATCGGTACCCGATCACAGCATGGGCGCCCGATACACCTCTGGGATGTTGCCCGCTGGGAGAAAACGCCATTATAAGTGGATAAAAATGCTTTCAGTGCCATTTTTTATGAAAATGCCGCAAACAATTGTACTGAATCATTGAAGAGGTACAGGTGCGCGTCGGAGCTTTTCGAGGATGTCGGCGGCGGATTTTGTCCAGACGAACGGCTTTGCTGATCGGTTATGTCCCTTGATGAACCACGTGATTTCGTCCTGGAGGTGGGAGACGGAGGTGAAGACGCCGCGCCGCAGCCGCTTTCTGGTGAAGATGGAGAAGAAGCCCTCGACGGCATTGAGCCAAGAGGCGGATGCAGCGCCGGCGACTGAGGAGGACGTCGGGTTAGAGCGTGTTTCCGGTCAGCGGAAATACGCTCTAGCAGACTGTCCGTGGCCGCCGCCCCGCGAAGGCCATGGGTCTGGTTACCATAGCGACCGTGGGTCCCAATATCTGTCCATCCGATACACTGAGCGGCTGGCGGAAGCCGGCATCGAACCCTCGGTCGGCAGCGTCGGCGATTCATACGACAACGCCTGGGCCGAGACGATCAACGGGCCGTTCAAAGTCGAGGTCATCCAACGTCGCGGCCCATGGCGCAGCGTCGAGGCCGCGGAATACGCCACGCTGGAATGGGGCGACTGGTTCAGCAACCGACGCCTGCTCGAGCATTCGGAAACATTCCGCCCGCAAAGGCCGAGGCCAACTTCTACGCCGCTCTGGAAACCAAAGCCCTGGCCGCGTAACCATTGAGTCCCGGCCGCCGGCAATCCCGGCGGGGTCAACTGCGGCCACAAGTGCCGGCATCGCGGCAACCATGCGTGCGGTGCCTTCCAGTCACTGCAAGCATGGCATCAGTTGCCACGACCTGTCGCGACCGGGTTCAGGGCGCTCAGGCGGGCGACGAGTTCACCGGTGACGGCCTCTGCTTCGGTCGCGTCGCGGATGACGCGAGGCGTGATGAACACGATCAATTCGGTGCGCTCGGTATTGGTGGAGCGTTCAGAGAACAAGGCCCCCAGGCCGGGGATGGCGGACAGGACAGGCAAGCCGCTGCGCCCCTGTGTCTGCCGGTCGGAGATCAAACCACCCAGCGCCACCGTCTGCGCTGAACGGACGGCGACATTGGATTGCACCACGCGCTGGGAAATGGTGGGGGTCAGGGTGCCGGAATTGCGGGAGCCGGAGACATTTGAAACCTCCTGCCGTACATCCATGGCAACCATGCCGCCCTGCCCGATCCGGGGGATGACGCGCAGGATGACGCCCGTATCCTGGAAATCCACGCTATTGACCAGGGCCGCATTGGCGCTGCTGACGTCGGTCGCCTGTTTGGTGATGACCGGAACCCGGTCACCCACCTTCAGCAAGGCTTCCTGATTATCGGTGACCACCACCTGGGGGGAGGAAACGACGCGCACATCCGTTACCTCCGCTAGGGCGGACAGGATGGCGCGCGGGCTGCCGTCGCCGCTGGACAGAACCAGGTTGAAGCCTGGTATCTGCGACACAGGTGACAGGTTCTTGTCATTCAGCGTCAGCCCACCGGACACACGCCCGCCGTCACCCCGCAGAAAACTCTGCACCCCATAGCGCAACGCATCATTCAGCGTCACCTCGGCAATGGTCGCCTCAATCAGTACCTGCAACGGGGCGATATCCAGTTGCCGGATCGCAGCCTCCACCATCCGGTTCTCATCCGCCGTGGCATAGGCAATGATGGCATTGCCGCGCGGGTCGGCCATGGTGCGCAGCGCCTCCGTCGGTGTGGGTGCGCCCGCCACCGGGGCGGCACCACCACCACTTTCCACCAGACGCGCGGTCGCCGCCAGACTATCGGCGCTGGAGCCAGGCTCGGTTGCCGAGAGCTTGCCTTCCGTCTGTCCGGGCGGTGTAAGGGGCGCGTCGTAACGTTGTTCACTGCCCAGCATACGACCCAGAACGCGGGCAATGTCCGAGGCCTTGGCGTGCTGCAAGGGGTGGACATGAAGGCTGCGCCTATAGGCCGCCCCCACATCCAGCCGGGTTATCCAGCCATGCACCTCTTCCAGCCGCCTTGCGTCGCCCGCAACGACCAGCACACCGTTCACCCGGTCCACGGGCAGCAATTCCAGGCCGGCCCCCATGCCGCCAGCGCCATCAAAAATGGTCTGCAATTCACGGATCACCGCGGCGGGACTGCTTTGGGTCAGGGGGAAGATGCCGACGGATCGGCCCTGCATCCAGTCGACGTCAAAGGATCGTGCCGCCGCCGCCATGGCCGCTCGCTCGGCCCCCGTGCCCGACATGATCAGCAGATTGTAGCCGCTATCCGCCACAAACGAGCCGCTGCCCTGGTAGAGCGGTTCCAGGATCTTCTGCATCGCCGACGCGGAGACGAAGCGCAACGGTAGCACTGAAATGCCAAAACCCGGTGTGCCCGCCGCCTCCAGATTCATGGCAGCCCGTGCTTCGGCCAGGGGTGTGATGGCAAAGCCGGTGGCTTGGCGCTGAAGCACGGCCCCATTGGCCCGCAGCACATTTTCCAGAAGCGCCAGCACGTCGCGGGCAGACAGACGGCGCCCGCCATGGACCGTGACCGTCCCCCGCACCAGGGGGTGGATGACGTATGGCTGGCCCAGCATGTCGCCCAACAGGGCCTTGACCACCGTACCCAAATCCGCCTCTTCGAACGTCACATCGAATTCAGGCGTCTCTGACAATGCAACCGACCCTGCGACGCCAGCCGATACGCGCCCGGTGCCGGGTACCAGGATCGGCTGTGCGGTGACCGGTGTCTGGGTCGGTTGTGCCGCCACCGCGCCGCCACCCGGAGCCGCCATGGACAGGCCCAGCCTGTCGAATGTGGAGCGCAGGTTACCATCACTACCGGTCGGTGCCTGCTGACACCCGGTCAGGGTCAGCATGGCAACCAGCCCGGCACTGTTCATCAAACGGGAGAAACGCGGTGACATGAACGGTTCCTGAAACATGACCGGGAAAGATTAAGGGACAGCAGGCACTGAAAGGACGTTCCGATGATCTTCACCGATCACCGGACTTTAAGCGCCAGCGCCTTCCGGCGGATTGGCGAGGCAGCAGGTGCCGCGTGGCGGCTGTCGCCGTCGAGCCCTTTGCCAAAGAGCGCAGCCCTTCGGGACAGGAGCTGAGCCGTCAGCGGCTAGTAATATCCTGATCCTCACCCGCCCCGCCGTCGCGGCCGTCCCGGCCCCTGCTGATGATGCGGAAGGCTGCCCCCTCAACGGGGCTGCGATAGAGGTAATCATGGGCCCAGGGATCCTGTGGCACTTGCCCTTCCCGCAGATAGGGACCGTTCCAGCCGGGAACGCCCGGATTGCTGACCAACGCCTTCAATCCCTGCTCTTCCGTAGGGTATGTGCCGACATCCAGAAAATACAGTTCCAGGGCCGATTTGAACCCTTCCATCTGCATATTCACGGCCTTGACCTTCGAACTGCCAATATAGCCAAGCACCTTCGGCCCGACAAAGGCTGCCAGAAGTCCGATCAGGACAAGCACCACCAGAAGTTCAAGCAGAGTGAAACCCGCTTCACCCCTGTGCTTCGCATTTCTGCACATTTCAAGGATTTCCGTTAGCATCCACGCATCACATCGGCGTGCGTGGATAGTTCAACGCCCAAAAAGTCGAGTGAAAGTTTGCATAGATGGCACGCTTAGTCGAACCAAATCGTGTTTCAGCCAGGTTTCTGTTGTGGAGTCAGAAGAGATTGGCGGTTAGTGTTGCCAATACTTCAAGCAACGGACATCGCGGACAATGGTTGTGGGAACGACAGAGGATGCAGTGATTGTCGGCGGCTCGGCGCTTCCCTTTGGACGGGTATGGTCAGAAGCACCCGATCTTTCATCATTGCTGACGCCGACTTTCCTGCGCCGCCGCCATCTTTTCCCGATATCAATAGCGGCGGGCCGCCTGCGTCTGGCCATGGCCGATACGACCGACGGCGACGCCGTTGATCAGGTGCGGTTTGCCACCGGACTGGAGGTTGACGCCGAAGCCGCCGATGCCGCTGACATCGCGGCCGCACTGGACCAGCGCTATGGCGACGTACCCAGCGTCATGGACCGGATTGTCGGCGCCATGGGTGATGGCGACGATGCCTATGACGAGATCGATCGGCTGAAGGATCTGGCCAGTGAGGCCCCGGTTGTGCGGCTGGTGAACCATCTGATTGAAGAGGCTGTGCGCCGCAAAGCATCCGACATTCATCTGGAGCCGTTTCCGGGGCGGCTGGACCTGCGCCTGCGTATCGACGGGACCCTGCATGACATGCCGCCGCCGCCCGCCCAACTGGCCCGTGCTGTCATTTCCCGTATCAAGATCCTGGCACAGATGAACATCGCCGAACGGCGGTTGCCGCAGGATGGACGGGTGAATATGGAGATCGACGGTCGCCGCCGCGACCTGCGCGTGTCCACCATGCCTGCCGTTCATGGCGAAAGCGTCGTGATCCGGCTGTTGGACCCGGAAGCGGCCATGCGTGGGTTGGACCACCTGGGCCTACTGCCCGATCATCAGGAGCGTATCCGGCAGTTAGTGAACCTGCCGCATGGTTTGATCCTGGTCACCGGCCCAACCGGCAGCGGCAAGACAACAACGCTCTATGCAGCCCTCGGGCTGATCGATGCGGCAACACGTAAGGTGATGACGGCGGAGGACCCCGTCGAATACCAGATTCCGCGTGTGACGCAGGTGCAGGTCAAGCCACAGATCGGCCTGACCTTTGCCCATGTGCTGCGCGGCTTCATGCGCCAGGATCCTGATGTGCTGCTGGTGGGTGAGACACGCGACAGGGAAACGGCGGATGTGGTGGTGCATGCCGCCCTGACCGGCCACCTGGTTCTCACCACCCTGCACACAAATGATGCTGCCAGTGCTGTGATGCGGCTGGTCGATCTGGGGATCGAACGCTTCCTGCTGGCCTCCACATTGCGGGCCGTGGTGGGACAGCGGCTGGTGCGGCTGCTATGCCCGCATTGCAAGCAGAAGGTCCAGGCTGACCCGCTGCAGCATCAATTGCTGATGGATGCGCGGCTGGCCGGGCACGAGACGCCGTTGCTCTGCGCGCCGGTGGGCTGTGAACGCTGTGGCGGCACGGGATATAGCGGACGGTTCGCGATTGTTGAGATGATCGTGCTTGACGATGCGATGCGCCTCCTGGTCACCACAGGCGCCGAGGCAGCCGCCATCGCGGCGGCGGCAAGGCAGCGGGGGATGCGCACCATGGCGCAGGACGGGCTGCGCCAGGTCATGGACGGGCTGACCACGCTGGCAGAGGTCAGCCGCGTCACCGACCTGGCGGTTTAGGCGGGGCGCAACCGGCAATGGCAAAATTCAGCTATTCCGCGGTCCAGCGCGACGGCACAACCATCAACGGCCTGTTGGACGCCGATGATGAACCGTCGGCCAATGCACAGGTCCGTGCCCTGGGCCTGCTGCCGCTGAAGCTGA
>CALRNG020000041.1:0-12800 GCA_943369495.1 Rhizobium sp. Q54 | reverse complement strand
CTTCCGCGTCTTCATCGCCATCATCATCATCGTCGAGACTGTCGAGAAGATCGTCATCGTCCAGCAGGTCGGCCAAGCTGAACCCGTCGGACAGCTCGTCTTCCTCATCGTGGATTTCGGTGCTGTCCGTGATGCCGACGACGGCGCGGCGGATTTCCTGTTCCAGCATGGCCAGCGTGCTGCGCTCCAGATCGCCGCCGCGGGAGGATTGCGGGAAGGCGAAGCTGAACAGGGCGACCGTGGTCTTGCCCTCCAGGGCTGCACCACGCATCCACAGGAAGAAGCGCAGTTCCTCGCCATCCTCCTCCCCGTCGGTGACGAAGCGGGCCATCACCTCCCCGTCGGGCAGCCATTCCACCGATCCTTCGCCCACGCGCCCGTCGGGGCCATCGGCGAACTGTTCGGCGGTCTGGCGCAGGACGGCGCGGGCCAGGATTTCCCCATCATCGCCCGTATGGTCGAACTGATGCATGGCCACACGCAGGGTGCCGGCCCCGTCCATCTCGCGATGGAAAAGGGTCAGGTCGCCTTCCTGCAAACTCAGCCAGTCCCAGGGCAGGCGGAAACGCACGCTGTCCCCATGCCAGACATTGCGCATGGTGACGCGCTGCACCGGACCCTGCACGGGGCCGGGATGGAATTTGATGCGCGCCGCCTCTTCCCCCAGCCGGTCGATCAGGTCCGACAGGTCGGGATCGGCCGCACTGTCGCCCGGTACCAGCAATTGCAGGGTGACGACGCGGACATGGTCGGGCGGCTGGAAATCCGCCACCTTCCAGACGAAAATCTGCCGATCGGGCGGCTGCGCCACGGCATAGGCGATCCAATGCCGTTCATCGGCATCGTCGGGACCGTCGCCCGCCTCCATCGATGGCAGGATGCCGCGCGGCAGCACATTCTCCCGGTCCAGATACTGGATCGCCTCCTCCGCCCGCACGCCATAGGGGTTGCGGTAGGTGACGATGGAGATCAGCAGATCGACCGGATGGTCCCCTGGCGATTGAAACGCCAGGCCGCCATCGTCACGCGACAGCCGCTGCCAGCTTGACGGAACCCGCAAGCTGACCAGACCGCCGCGCAGGGCGACGGGGTTCCAGTCGGCAGTTTGCTCGCTATCGAAGGTTTCGTCTCTCATGAGGATGAATCTAGGCGCGTTGGGCGTCTGAGTCCATGATTGGCGCGTGACACTGTCATGTCCTTGCGCTTTTTTGAGGCGGCGCGACCCGCGCGACACGCAGGGCAAGGGGAGAAACGGGCATCGTGATACAGGTGGAAGGTTTTCGGATGCTGCCCGGATATCTGGATCGCGACGCCCAGAAATCCATCCTGGTCCTGGTCGATGCCATCGCGGCGCAGGCCCCCTTCACCCGCTATGTCATGCCGCGCACGGGCCGCCCCTTCTCCATCGACATGACCAATGCCGGCAGTCAGGGCTGGATCGCGGACCGGCAGAGCTACCGTTACTCCCCGGTCCACCCGGTGACGGGCCGTCCCTGGCCCGCCATCCCGGACGCGCTGCTGGCCCTGTGGCGTGACCTGACGGGCTATGGCCATGACCCGGAATGCTGCCTGATCAACCATTACCAGGGGGAGGGGGCAAAGCTTTCGCTGCACCGGGACGAGGATGAAGCGGCCAAGGACGCCCCCATCCTGAACATCTCGCTGGGCGATACCGGCATGTTCCGGCTGGGCGGACCGGCGCGCAATGACCCGACCCGGTCCTTCCCTGTGGAAAGCGGGACGGTGATGATCTTCGCCGGCCCGTCGCGAATGTATTATCACGGGGTGGATCGGCTGCGCGTCGGGTCCTCCCGCCTGCTGCCGCAGGGCGGAAGGCTGAACCTGACCTTGCGCCGGGTGACGGTGCCTTGAGATGGGGTTACGGGTAACCGGAACCTGCTCTACCGCGCCAGCTCAACCTTGCCGGGACCGACATGATAGATCTTCGGCGTGCCATCATGGCCGGCAAGGCTCAGGCGGCCGGGGCCGGTCATCAGGACGCGCGGGTCCTTGGCCTTGCCGTTGAAATCGACGGTGCCGGGACCGGTGATGCCCACCGCCATGCTATCGACCTGGCCACCGCCGATGGTCAGGGTTCCGGGGCCTGGAATGGCGGCGGCCAGGCTGCCGGCCAGCATATCGATATCGATATCGCCGGGGCCCGGCATGGCAACGGATAAGCCGTCACTGACAGAGGTCAGCTTGACCGCCCCATTGCCGTTCAGCTCGATGGCCGCGCTGCCGACATGACCCATCTGCACCTCGCCATCGCCGGCCAGTTGCACACCCACCAGCCCCTTCACATCACCCACCGACACGGTGCCTGACTGTGTGATGCGCACGCGCACCGACTCCAGCGCCCCCAGCTTCATCTCACCATTGGCCAGTTCCAGCCGGGCCGGCGCGCCCAGGTCGCCATCCACGGTCAGGTTGCCCGTGAAGTTGTTGACCAGCAGCGGCGTGCCGCGCGGAACCGAGAGTTCCAGGGTGACAGCGGGCTCGCTCTGCGGTCCAGGCCCCGTGATCCACAGCACCCCGTCCTCGATAGACAGGTTGTAACGCTTACGGCTGTTTTCCAACGTGAACAGCACGCCGTCGGCGGCGTCATCCACCACCTTGATTCGCACCTCGCCCATCACGCCGGCCAGACGCACACCGGATGGCGCGTCCGCCATGGCGGTGAGGCGGTTGGTGCCGTCGGCGGCCATGTTGCGGTCCAGATAGCGGATATCCCCGTCGCGGCGGCCCTTGTCACGTTCGGCCTTGGCGGTCGCGGCCTTGGCGGCGGCGTCGATCTGCTGGGAAACAGAGCGGGTGATGGCGCCCATATCGACGGCGCGGCCGTCGCCCATCTCCATCCGCCGGGCCTTTTCGGCCATCCGTTCGGCCACCCGGTCCTGCACCCGCTCCACGACCCGGTCATCCACGCGCACGTGGATACCCTCGTCCCCCAGCGACATCTCGATCTTGTGGCCCAGCTTGGCCAACTGCTCCCCCGACCCGATCGGATCGCCGGCCACCAGCGTCCAGCCGACGGTACCAACCAGTACCGCCACAGCGGCGACACCGCCCAGGGGAATGCCAGGCTTCAGGCGGGGGCGGGCGGAAAGCGGGCTATAAGCGGGCATGGACAAACCTCGAAAGGACAGGCCGGCGGTCGGTTGCGCCTATCATAGCGTTTGCATTGGCCCTGTCTGCCGCCGTTTCCCGCCTGCAACAATTTTGGGGCCAGCTGTTACAAACGGCGATGGTGCGGAAAATCAAGCGGTTGCAGGACTGCGTTGTCATAAGACCTTCTACAACCCATTGTCACCTACAAGTAGGTTCAATATGTTCCTTGCAACTGATGACCTTTTTGAACAATAGGACAGACGGTTCCCATGGCCGCCAAGCGTCGTCCCCCCAGCAATCCCGATGAAACCGCGCCCGACAGCATGCGGGCCGTATGCCGCAATGTCGTGGTGGCGGGAAACCGGACCAGTGTCCGAATGGAACCGCTGCTGTGGGACAGCTTGGCCGATATCAGCCGGCGCGAGAACCAGTCGCTGAACGATATCGTCACCATGATCGATGGGCGCCGGGGTGACAGCGCCCTGACGGCGGCGCTGCGTATCTTCATCCTCTCCTATTTCCGCACCGCGTCCGACGCACCTTCAACCCCGGCCGGGATGGCAGAAGAACAGGTGCCGTTCGGTACCACGGCAGATTATTCGCGCGTGTTCCGCAAGGCGCTGGAAATTTTCGACCAGGATTGATGAATCCCTCAAAAATCAGCCCGTTGCGCGACGACCCGTGCGCCCCGCGTTTCAGATGCCATACGCTGTCCTACCAGCGCAGGCCGGCGGCGGCCCAGGTGGGGCGGTGGGGGCTGGCCTCAAGCAGGGCTGACAGCATGTCGGGGCTGGGCAGGGTGCCGAGCGGTGCCCCCAACTCCTCCCGGTGGATGCCGCCGGTGATGAACAGGCTGTCGATGCCGGCTTCATTGGCCCCGGTCACATCGGTGCGCAGACTGTCGCCGACGGCCAGGATGCGGCGCGGCGCAATGCCGCCCAGAAGATCAAAGCAGCGGCGATAGACGGGGGCGTGCGGCTTGCCGTGATAGCGGACATCGCCGCCGATTTCGGCATAATGGCGGGCCAGTTCACCGGCGCAGATCACCAATTCCTGGTCGATCACCACCACCAGATCGGGATTGGCGCACAGCATGGGCAGGCCCAGGTCGCGGCAACGGCGCAGGACCGGGTCGTAATCGGCCAGCGTTTCTTCATAGGCATCAATGCCGGTATTGATGACGAAATCCGCCTGTTCCGGGCTGTCCACGCGCACCCGGTCGGCCAGGCTGTCATAGATGTCATTGTCGCGCGGCGGGCCGATATGGAACAGTTTCGGCCCCAGGGCGGCGTGCCAGGCGTCGCTGCGGTCGCGCAACGCCTCAAAACTGGCCTCGCCGGAGGTGTAGAGCGCGTCATAAAGATCGGACGGCACACCCATGCCGGTCAGCTTGGCCTCGGCGGCGACTATGCGGCGCGGGGCGTTGGACAGAAGGCAGACGCGCTTGCCCAGACCTTTCAGAGTGGAAAGACAGTCGACGACGCCGGGATAGGGTTTCACCCCGTCATGCACCACGCCCCATAGATCCAGGATGAAACCGTCATAACGGTCGGCCACGGCCTCCAGGCCGTTGATCATGGGGACGGACATGGGTGTTTGCCTTGCGGTGTCGATGCTTCCGGCGGGCAAGGTGGCGGCGGGACGGCGGCAGGGCAAGGGCGGGCACGGCATGGCAGCCGTGCCCGTGACCGATCACTCGCCGATCATCACCCGCAGGGCGAAGGTCTCCATCGCGTCGGGCAGGTAATCCGCCAGACCGGGGGCCAGCGTCTCATACCGGGTTCGAAAATCGGGATGCGCGCGGTAAATGTCGGCCAGGCCGGCATAGGCGCTGGCATCGGGACGGCGGCCCCAACTGGCCGTCACCCAGTCCAGATGCCGGTTCAGCAGCGGGTCCAGGCTTGGATCATCGGACGGTACGCCATCGCGCAACGCCTGGGCGATAGCACCTTCCACCGCGGCCAGTTCGGCCATATGCGCCGGTTGATCCAGGCCGGCCATGGCCTGTCTTGAGCGGCCGATATCGGAGCGCACCGCCGGGCCATAACGGTCGGCCAGCCAATTCTCATATGCCGCCTGCTTTTCGGGGCTGAACCCCAGGTACAATGTCTCTGCATCCATCACGGTTTTTCCTTCCAGCAAGGTGATGGTGCGGTCGATGGTGGAGACCAGATCATGATACCGCTTCGCCTCGGACAGCAGATGCCGGCGCTGGGCACGCAGGGCGTCCAGCCGGTCGAAACCGGGGGCGTCCAGCACCCGCGCGATCCGGGACAAAGGCAACCCCAATTCCCGGTGCAGGAGGATCTGTTGCAGGCGCAGCAGTTCGTCTGTCCCGTAATAGCGGTAGCCGTTCTCCCCCGTCACGGCGGGGCGCAGCAGGCCGATATGGTCGTAATGGTGCAGGGTACGCACCGACACACCGGCCAGTCGCGACAATTGGCTGACGGTATAACGGCTCATGACCTGGTCCCTTCCTGTGCCACACGCCCACTCTTGCTGGGCTATGACGTGGCGTCAGGGTCAAGGGGGAAACTTGTGTTGGGAAAGCCGGCGGACGGGTCCATCAAGGCCGCCAACCGGCGGCCCTGCACCTGAGGGAACATGAACTAAACCAAAAACTAAAACAGATCGTCGATCTCGCTCTGGTCCATGGTGACGGTGGGGTTGCTGTCCTGGACGCTGCCATGGACAATGGCGCTGCCCCGGTCGACCAGGACTTGAAGACGCTGCCAGTAGTCGGCGGCGGTAAAGCCCAGCATGTCGGCATCGTCGCGCATGGCGGACAGAGTGGCCACCGCCTCCACGATCAGGCTGTTCATATCATTGATCGTATCGTCGAACGGTGCGCGGAACTCTATGGGCACATGGTCATAGGCCTCGATGGCCAGCGGCCCAAAGGCCAGGCCCGAATCCTCGAAATGCTGACGATAGGTCTTGGGCGTCCAGGCCACGATTTCGTCCAGCATGTCGGGCATGTCGCCCAACATGGAGAGCAACATGATCACTTCATTGAAATGATTGAAGTAATCTGTCGACAGTAATGTCCTGTCGTCGATCGTCGTGTCACGGACAAGTTGGCGGTAATGGTCGAGCATGGACGTGTCTTGCATGGCATGGTCTCCATACCACAATGTTCGTGAACAATATCCCTAAAATTGCATCTACCCTGTCATCTCCAGGGCTCAAACCCATTTCCCTGTTGAACAATCTTTGTGCAGCCATTGGGCAAAAGGAAGGGGTAAGTTCCTATCCTTACGGTGTTTCCGGTTTCCCCGGCTGCCAACCCGTGGCCTGTGCCAGAATGGCCGCCGGGGTCATGCCTTGCTCGCGCAGGGTGCGGATTCCTGTGGCGCCGTCGCGTTTGGACAGGCGCTCCCCCCGGTCGTTCAACAGCAGATCGTGGTGGTGATACTCGGGCACTGGCAGGGACAGCAGCGCCTGCAACAGCCGGTGGACATGGGTGGCGTGGAACAGGTCGACACCGCGCGTCACCAGGGTCACACCCTGGATGGCATCATCGACCGTGACCGACAGGTGATAAGAGGTGCGGACATCGCGCCGCGCCAGGACGATGTCGCCCAACAGGCCCGTATCCGCCACGACCGGACCCCGCGCCCGGTCGTGCCAGGTCAGGGGGCCGGTCAGGGCGGCGGCCTTGGCCACGTCCAGGCGGATGGCGTGCGGTTCCCCCGCCGCCACGCGGGCCGCAGCCAGATCGGGGGGCAGATGCCGGCAGATGCCGGGATAGAGCGGCCCCTCCGGCCCCATGGCGACCAGATGCGGGGCATTGCCGGCCCGCGCGATCTCATCGGCGATATCCTTGCGTGAGCAGAAGCAGGGATAGGTGACGCCGCGTGCGGCCAGCCTGTCCAAGGCGGCGGCGTAATCCTCCATATGGTCTGACTGCCGCCGCACCGGCTCTTCCCAGCGCACGCCCAGCCAGGCCAGGTCCTCCTTCAGCATCACCTCATAGTCCGGGCGGCAGCGGTTGGGGTCGATATCCTCGATCCGCAACAGGAAGCGTCCGCCGGCCTGTTTTGCGGCGTTCACGGCGAACAGGCAGGAATGGACATGACCCAGATGCAGGAAGCCTGTCGGGCTGGGTGCGAATCGGGTAATGATGGGGGGAACGGGTTTAGTCATGCATAGGCACCGGGGATGGGGGCGGCGCCCCTGCTCTGACGACATATACCCCCAATGGATGGCGGGTAACAAGCTGAGCGACCACAAGGGCTTGCGTGTCGTTTCTGTTGCGCTTGCGTGATAATTGACATTCCCGCATGCCTGCCGGGTTGCCAGATGGGGTCGGGCCGTTATATCAAGATGCCCGACGTTTCGGCCCGCCGCCAACCTGTCCGCCATCCCGATGCCATGGGGCCTGAAAAGGTCCTGACGGGTGGAAGAAGGCGGGGCTTCGGGGGTCGGGAACACCGACGGAACGGCGCTTGGGGGTGCAACTTGTCACCACCTTATGATGGGTGTCCTGCCTTGGTGCTGAATGCGGATTTTCGTCCGCTCAGCTATTTCCCGCTCTCGCTCTGGTCATGGCAGGATGCGGTCAAGGCCGTGTTCCTGGACCGCGTCAATATTGTCTCTCATTATGACCGTGTGGTGCGGTCGCCGCAGCTGGCGATCCGCCTGCCCAGCGTCATTTCGTTGAAGGAATATGTGCCCGCCACGCGCCGGCCGGCCTTTACCCGCTTCAACGTCTTCCTGCGCGACCGCTTCACCTGCCAATATTGCGGGCGGTGGTTCCCCACGCATGAATTGACCTTTGACCATGTCATCCCGCGCTGCCGGGGCGGGCGGACCAGTTGGGACAATGTCGTGACCTCCTGCTCTGCCTGTAATCTGGCCAAGGGCAGCCGGTTGCCCAGCCAGTGCGGCATGCACCCGATGCAGGAAGCGTTCGCACCCACCGCCTATGAGCTGCAGGAGAATGGGCGCAATTTCCCGCCCACCTTCCTGCATGACAGCTGGCGCGATTTCCTGTCCTTCGACGATCTCGGGGATGAGGTGGCGGCCGATCCCGGTGAGGATCTGCCGGGCGCTGCCTTCCCGCCCGCCATGACCAGTGCCGATTACTGGGGCGCGGAACTGGAACAGGGATAAGCGATCCCCGGCGGGCATCATGGCCCGCCGGGGTCTTTACCGTTTATCGTGGCAACAGCGGTCCCAGGGGGCGGCCACCCACGATATGGATGTGGAAATGCGGCACTTCCTGGTGGCTGTCGGGGCCATGGTTGGCCAGCAGCCGGTAACCGCTATCCTCCACCCCCGCCTGACGGGCCACCAGACCGGCGGCGCGCACAAAGCCGGCGATTTCCTCAATCGTCGCCTGTGATGAGAAATCGGCGAAGCTGGTGAAGGGGCCCTTAGGGATCACCAGGATATGGGCTGGAGCCTGGGGATTGATGTCGTGGAAGGCCAGGGCGTACTGATCCTCGTACACCTTCTTGCAAGGGATTTCCCCGCGCAGGATACGGGCGAAGATATTGCTGCGATCATAGATCAAGGCACCGATCCTTCCACTGTGATGGGAGCGCCGTTTCAGGCCTGTGTGCGGTTCTTCTTTTCCTCGATCCCGCTGACGCCCTTCCGTCCTTCCAGGATGGCATAGACATCGGCAGGTTGCACCCCGGCATCGGCCCAAAGCACCAGAAGATGGTAAAGAAGATCGGCGGATTCCGATGCCAGTTTCTCAGGCGTGCCCGCCATGGCCTCGATCACCGTCTCCACCGCCTCTTCTCCAACCTTCTGGGCAATCTTGGCGCGGCCACGATGGAACAGGCGGGCCGTGTGCGAGCTGTCGGGATCGCCACCCTTGCGCGACAGGATGGTGGCGTAGAGATCGTCCAGGATGGCTGGGGTGGACATCGGCATTCCCTTTAAAGACGGATCGGTATCCCCGCCTGGGCCATATGTTCCTTGGCCTGGGCGATGGTGTAGGTGCCGAAATGGAAGATGCTGGCGGCCAGCACGGCCGACGCATGGCCCAGTTTCACCCCGTCGACCAGATGGTCCAGGTTCCCCACCCCGCCGGATGCGATGACAGGAATGGTGACGGCATCGGCCACGGCGCGGGTCAGTTCCAGGTTGAAGCCCTGCTTGGTGCCGTCACGGTCCATGGAGGTCAGCAGGATTTCACCGGCCCCGTATTCGGCCATGCGCTTCGCCCATTGAACGGCGTCGATGCCGGTGCGGTTGCGCCCGCCATGGGTAAAGACTTCCCAGCGCTGCTCGCCATCGGGGCCGCGTTCGACCTCCTTGGCGTCGATGGCGACGACGATGCATTGCGCGCCGAATTTCTGCGCCCCTTCCTGCACGAATTCCGGGCGGTGGACGGCGGCAGTGTTGATCGACACCTTGTCGGCCCCGGCCAGCAGCAGCTTGCGGATATCTTCGACGGTCCGCACGCCGCCCCCCACGGTCAGCGGCATGAAGACCTGTTCGGCGGTGCGGCGGACTACGTCGAAAATGGTCTCGCGGTTGTCGCTGCTGGCCGTGATGTCCAGGAAGGTCAGTTCATCGGCGCCGGCGGCGTCATAGAGACGAGCCTGTTCCACCGGGTCGCCGGCATCAATCAGGTCGACAAAGTTCACGCCCTTGACGACGCGGCCATCCTTCACGTCCAGACAGGGGATGATGCGGGCCTTCAGCATCGCCTCATTCCCCCCGCAGGATCGCCAGCGCCGCCGCCGGGTCGATGCGCCCGTCATACAGCGCGCGGCCGGAGATGACGCCGTTGATGCCCGTATGCTCCACCTTTTTCAAGGCGTGCAGATCGGCGAGCGACGAGACGCCGCCGGACGCGATGACGGGGGTGGTCAGGTGGCTGGCCAGATCGGCCGTCGCCTCCACATTCACCCCGCCCAGCGCACCGTCGCGGTCAATATCGGTGTAGATGATGGCGGCCACACCGCAATCCTCAAACTTGAACGCCAGATCCAGGACCTTCAGCGTGCTGGTCTCCGCCCAGCCTTCGACCGCGACATAGCCGTCGCGGGCATCGATGCCGACGGCGACATGGCCGGGGAAGGCCTTGCAGGCTTCCTTCACCAGGGTCGGGTTCTTCACGGCCACGGTGCCCAGGATGACGCGGGTCAGGCCACGTTCCAGCCAGAAGGCGATGGTATCCAGATCGCGGATGCCGCCACCCAGCTGTGTGGGCAGCTTGACGCGTTTCAGGATGGATTCAACGGCGGCGCCATTGACGGGGGATCCCGCGAAGGCGCCGTTCAAATCCACCAGATGCAGCCATTCAAAGCCCTGGGCCTGGAAAGTCTCGGCTTGGGCGGCGGGGTCGGTGTTGAAGATGGTCGCCTGATCCATCTCTCCGCGCAGCAGGCGGACGGCGTTGCCGTCCTTAAGATCGATAGCTGGGTAGAGGATCATGCTTGCGGCTCCGTCTCGTCGTCCGGCCGTTCCAGGACCTTGTAATAGAAATGGCCGGCGATGGTCCGGCCCTTGGCGCGGGCGTAATGGGGATGGGTGCCCCAGCGCGTGAAACCCATATGGTCATACAGCGTGATGGCCGCCCGCTGCGTTTCCCGCACATCCAGGTTCAGGATGCCGAAGCCCAGACTGGTGGCCTCATCAATAATGGCCTGGGTCAGCTTGCGCGCCATGCCATGTCCGCGCGCCCAAGGCGCGACAAAGCTGGTGGTCAGGTTGCAGGCGAAGGCCTGCGCCTCATTATTGCGGGTGGGGCGGACCAGCTGTGCGGAGCCGGCAATGACCCCGTCCAGGCGCCCCACGACCAGGGTGCGTTCCGGCACGGCCATCACGCCTTTCCAGTACCGCTCCATCACCTCGCGGTCGGGCGGGGTGACCCAGCCAAAGCCGCCGCCATCAATGATGGCCGCTTCCGCCGCGTCGCACAGGTCGTACAGGTCGGACCGTTTCAGCTCCGTCACCTTTTCAACCGTCACGACGCTGTCGGACCCGGCCAGCGGGTTCTGATGCTCCGTGCTCATGGCCGCCACCGCAGGAAGTTACCAATGATGGATAGGCCGGCGGCCTGGCTCTTTTCGGGGTGGAACTGCATGCCGACCAGATTGTCGCGCCCGACAATGGAAGGGAACTCGCCTGCATAATCGCAGGCGGCCAGGACCAGCGCGGGATCCGCCACCTTCATCGCATAGGAATGGACATAATAGGTGTGGGTGCCGGGCGCGATGCCGGCCAGCACCGGATGGGCCGGTGCCTTCACGATTAGCTCGTTCCAGCCCATATGCGGGATTTTCAAGCTGGGATCGGCAGGCGTCAGCGCCTCCACCGTCGCGTCCAGCCAGCCCAGGCCCGGATGCACCCCATGTTCCACCCCGGCCTTGGCCATCAGCTGCATGCCGACACAGATGCCCAGGAAGGGGGCACCCTGGCGGATGACGCGTTCGGTCAGCGCCTCCACCATGCCGGGCACGGCATCCAGGCCCGCCTTGCAATCGGCAAAGGCGCCGACGCCGGGCAGCACGATGCGGGCGGCACCCCGCACCACCTCCGGGTCGTTGGTGACGATGATGCGGGTATCCAGCCCGCCATCGGCCACGGCGCGCTCCAGCGCCTTCGCAGCCGAACGCAGATTGCCGGAGCCGTAATCGATCAGGGCGACGCTATCGGTCATGGTGCCTTGCCCATGCGACGGGAAGGGAAGGGGGATGGGGCGAGGCCTTACAGCGATCCGCCCAGCACACCCTTGGTGGAGGGCACGGCATCCGCCTTGCGCGGGTCGATTTCCACCGACGCGCGGAAGGCGCGGGCCAGCGCCTTGTAACAGCTCTCCACGATATGGTGGTTATTCTCACCATACAGGTTTTCGACATGCAGCGTGGCGCCGGCGGCCTGCGCAAAGGCCTGGAACCATTCCTTGAACAGTTCGGTGTCCATGTCACCCAGCTTGTCGCGGGTGAAATTGACCTTCCAGATCAGGTAGGGGCGGTTCGACAGGTCGATGGCGACGCGGGTCAGCGTCTCATCCATGGGGATCAGGGCGTCGCCATAACGCTGGATGCCCAGGCGAGCGCCCAGGGCCTTGGCCACGGCCTCGCCAATGGCGATGCCCGTATCCTCGGTCGTATGGTGAAAGTCGATATGCAGATCGCCCACCGCCTCAACCTCCAGGTCGATCAGCGAATGGCGCGACAGCTGTTCCAGCATATGGTCCAGGAACCCGATGCCGGTGGACACCTTGTAGACGCCGGTGCCGTCCAGGTCGACGGCGACACGGATGCGGGTCTCCTTCGTCGTGCGTTCGACAACGGCACGGCGCGGAGAACGGGCGGAGGGGGCGGCTGCGTTCGACATGGTTTTTTCCTATCAACCATGGCGGTCCCTGTCCATCCGGCCCTTTTGCAAGGCAGTGTCCGTTCCCTTGCGCGGGCCTGGACGGCAGGTGGATTATAATTGTAATTTTGTCGCGACCTGATCCTTTCAGATTGTGTCCCATGCGCCATTCCGCCGGTTCGATCCTTGCCCTGTGCCTGATCCTGCTGCTGTCCGCCTGCGCCGATGCGCCGCCCCCACCCGGCCCCCGCGTGCCGGTGGGGTTGAGCCTGGGGCGGATCCAGGTCGATCTGCCGGTGGGGCATAAGGCGGGTTCCTACACCTGGCGGTGGGACTGGAGCTGTGTGGCGCCGTTCAACGACGTGGCCTGGATTACGGAGGGTCGCACCCCCGGCTTGCTGACC
>CALRNG020000040.1:0-12991 GCA_943369495.1 Rhizobium sp. Q54 | reverse complement strand
AACCAGAGCTTCGGCGAACGCAGCGCCATGATCATGGATCCGTTTGGCCATCGCTGGATGCTGTCCCAGACCATCGAACAGGTCAGCCCGGAAGAGATGCAGCGCCGCTGGAACGCGGAAACGGGTGCTTGAGTGTAGTGATTGTGGGGGCGATCACGCCCCCGCAATCACCTTGTTAAAGGCCTTCACGGCGGCGGCAGGGCCATCCTTATAGCCCCACACCCCGCCGCTGACGGCCAGGAAATCGGCGCCGGCATCGACCAGGACGGCGCAATTCTCCACGGTGATGCCGCCGATGGCGACACACGGCACTTCCATCATCTCCTGCCACCAGGACAGGATTTCCGGTTCGGCCCGCGCCTTGGGGTCCTTGGTGGCCGTGTCGAAGAAGGCGCCGAAGGCGACATAATCCGCCCCATCCTCCCCCGCCACCATGGCCAGATGCCGGCTGTCATGGCAGGTGACGCCGACAATGGCGTCGTGGCCCATGATCTTGCGCGCCTGGGCATAAGGCGTGTCTTCCTGCCCGACATGCACACCGTCACAGCCGCCGGCCGCCGCCAGATCGGGCCGGTCATTCAGGATGAAGGCCACCTCCCGGCTTTGCACCACGGGGCGCAGCGTATCAATGGCGCGGCGAATGACATCGTCGCCCATATCCTTCAGCCGCAACTGCACGCAGGCCACATCGCCCGCATCCAGCGCCGAGGCCAGCAGGGCGGGGAAGGTGGCAAGGTCGATCTTGGGCGGGGTGATCAGGTAGAGGCGGCAGTCGGACATGGAAACCCTGGACAGACAAGCAATGACGCGATGTCAGCGATTGCCGACGGCCGCGACTTTCTGCGGAACCAGGGCAATGAGCAAGCGGGATTGTTCCTCCAGCCGCCCCCGCATCTCGCCACGCTGCTCTGCAACGCCTTCGCGCAGGTTGTTCAGGCTGTCATAGATGGCTTCCAGGCCCCGGTTGGGATGGTTCACCGCCTTGGAGATGTCGGCCAGTTCCTGGCGTGTCCCAGCGGTGGTCGCCTCCAGCGCCGTCAGGCGACCTTCCACGCCCTCAAGGCGACCCTCTACGCCGGAGAGGCGGCCTTCCACGCCGCAAAGGCGCGCGTCATTGCTGCGGACCAGCGTGATCAACTGGTCCAACTTTTCAAACAGTTCTTGCTCACGCTTGGGCGTCATCGGGCGTCTCCGATCTCTACCGCCCGACCATAACAGAACAGGCCCCCGGAGTCATCCGGGGGCCTGCATCCAAACACAAGAATATGCCGAAGCTTATTCTTTGTTCTGATAGATACGCACCAGCTTGTCCAGCAGGGCCAGCGCGTCTTCGCGGCTACGCTGGAAGGCGTTGCGACCGATGATGGAGCCGTTGCCGCCGCCGTCGCGGATGGCGCGGGCATCTTCATACACCGCATCCTCGCCCTTGGTCGCACCGCCGGAGAAGACGACGATGCGGCGGCCGTTGAAGCAGGCCTGGGTGACGTGCTTCACGCGCTCGGCCAGGGTTTCGCGCGGGATGTTGTACTTCTCGTAGACCTTGCGCGCCTCGTCCTGTTCCAGGTCGGCGGTCGGCAGCTTGACCTTGATGATGTGGGCGCCCAGCAAGGCGGCCATGTGGGCGGCGTAGGCGTCGACGTCCAGCGCCAGCTCACCCTTCTTGGAGATGTCGCCGCCGCGCGGGTAGGACCAGATGACGGTGGCGATGCCCTTGGACTTGGCCTCCCGCGACAGTTCGCGGATTTCCTCATACTGGCCGAACATGGCGTCAGAGCCGGGATAGATGGTGAAGCCAATGGCCGAACAGCCCAGGCGCAGCGCGTCATCGACGCTGGCGGTCACGGCCTGATCGGCCCCTTCCTTCAGACGCGACAGGCTGTTGGCGCTGTTCATCTTGAGGATCAGCGGGATGGAGCCGGCGAAGGTGGCGGCACCGGCTTCCAGCGGGCCCAGCGGGGCGGCATAGGCCGACAGGCCGGCATCAATGGCCAGCTGGTAGTGATAGTGCGGGTCATAGGCGGCCGGGTTCATCGCGAAGCTGCGGGCGGGCCCATGTTCGAAACCCTGGTCGACGGGCAGGATCACCAGCTTGCCGGTGCCGCCCAGGCGGCCTTCCATCAGGATGCGGGCGAGATTGGCCTTGGTGCCGGGATTGTCGCTCTCATACCAGGAAAGGATTTCCTTAACGCGGCGGGTCAGCTTCATCTTCGTTTTCCTGCCATTTCTGCGGGGCGGCGGCCCCTATGTCGATGCGGGTTTGATATCCCACAGGCGGGTGTAAAGCAACGTGACGGCGCGAGGGGGTAATGTCTGAAATTCCGTTACATTTATTTAAAATCAAGAACTTGGGTCAGGTGTTGCCGTAGGGTGGCACCACGGTTGCGCCGCCAGCACACCTCTGTCACAGGCTGGGACAGGCGGTGCAGGCGGGCCCCATGCGCCTCTGTCAACGATGTCAGACGCGTGTCAACGCTGTCACCGAGTCCCGGTCCGGGCGAAAGGGCCATGTCGGTGCAGCCCGCCCGCAATGCCGACAGCACCAGCCCCGGCAGATCGGCGCAGTCCAGCACCGCCAGGAAGGGTCCGGTTGCGATATTACCCCACTCGCCTTGCAGTGCTGCCCACCAGCCTGCCCCGGCCAGGCCCGTGATACCGGGATAGGAGATCAGCCGTACCGGCCGCCCGCGTGCGACCTCCAGTACCATCCGCCCGGCCTCCAGCCCGTCCACGCGGATGGCGGGTGTCTGTGACCAGTCAATGTCGGGCGGTGGCATGGGGCGTTTCCGGCGATAGCAATGCGTTCAGAAAAGGCCATCGGCGCGACGGATGCAAAAAAAATCGCTGCCCCTGTCGGCATGGACGCGGCACCATCGTCCTTGGGGCATGGTCAATCAACGCTGCGGGAGGCTTGCAATGTATGTCGATGGTTTCGTGGTGCCGGTGCCGAAGGACAGGATCGATGCTTATAAGGAACTGGCGACGCTGGCTTCCCAGGTCTGGATGGAGCATGGCGCCCTGTCCTATGTCGAATGTGTGGCCGATGACGTGCCCTATGGCGAGGTGACGTCGTTCCCCCGCGCAGTCCTGGCCACGGAGGATGAGGTCGTGTTCTTTGCCTGGATCACCTACCCGTCGCGGGAGGTGCGCGACGCCTGCAACGCCAAGGTGATGGCCGACCCGCGCATGCAATGCGATGTCGGTTCGGCACCGTTCGATACCAAGCGCATGTTTTTCGGCGGCTTTAAGGCGCTGGTGGTGGCCTGACAGGTCATTTTGCAGCGCTCGGCATCCGGTTTCGATTTTTCGGGATTGGATGCATCCGTCTGAAGCGTCCTTTCGTAATCAGGATGACGGTCGCGGATGACCGCCGGCCTTGGTAACGGGAAGGCGAAAGTACGAATGACGATGTTGGACGGTCGAATACATGTCGCGCCGGCACTGGTTGTCGGCGCGACGGTGATGATGCTGGCATGGCCGGCGAGTGCCCAGATCGCGGTCGGGACCCCCACGAAATCAGCCCCTATGGCGGCGCGGCCACTGGATGCGGGGCCGCGGCAGATGACGAGTGGCAAGCTGCTGGCCACGGGTGGTGTCAGTCAGCTTGAGGGTGCGGCGGGTGGTGGCCTGACACCCTGGGCTGTGATCGGCGGCTACGGGACGGCGGATCAGGTGGGGGCCAATGCCTTCATCACCAAGGTCTATGCCGATAATTACCGTCTCACCACCTATGGCGGCGCTGTTGGACTGTTCGACCGGGTCGAGCTTTCAGCCGCCAAGCAGGTGTTTGACACCCGTTCCGTCGGTACGGCGTTGGGTCTGGGCAAGGGTTATGAGTTTCGGCAGACGGTGCTGGGTGCCAAAGTTCGGCTGTTCGGCGATGCCGTGCTGGACCAGGATAGCTGGTTGCCGCAGGTGTCGGCAGGCATCCAGTACAAGGATAATGAGCGCGACACGCTGTTGAAGGCTATCGGCGCCAACAGCGGCAACGGCACCGACTTCTATGTCTCGGCGACCAAGCTGATCCTTGACTACAACCTGCTGCTGAACGGCACAGTCCGCCTGACCAAGGCGAACGAGATCGGCATATTGGGCTTCGGCGCCAGCAACGACCATGATTATGAACCCATGGTCGAAGGGTCGATCGGCTACCTGATCAACCGCAATCTGCTGGTTGGGGTGGAATACCGCTCCAAACCGGACAATCTGGCCATCGTCAAGGAAAGCGACTGGTTTGACGTCTTCGTGGCCTGGGTGCCAACCAAGAACGTGTCGCTGACGGTTGCCTATGCCGATCTGGGCACGGTCGCCATCAAGGATGACCAGAAGGCCCTGTATCTCTCTCTCCAGGTAGGGTTCTGATCCGATGAAGATCGCGAAAATGCTGATGGCGGTGATGGTGGGTGCGGGTCTGGTCGCGGCGATCCCATCCATGATGCCCGCACGAGCGGAAACGGCCGACACTGCGGCGTTCGAAGCATTCGGGGGTAAGGCCGGCATCGACAAGGTCGTGGCCGATTTCGTTACCCTGCTTTTCGAGAACCCGCATATCGGGCCGTTCTTTAAGGACAGCAGTCCGGAGCGGCTTCGCAAGACCCTGGCCGAGCAGTTCTGCGCCGAACTGTCGGGGCCGTGCAAATATACCGGTCAGGGCATGAAGCAGGTCCATGCCCGGTTCGACATCCGCCGCGAACATTTCAATGTGCTGGTGGAGGAGTTGCAGGTCGCCATGAACCGCCAGGGCGTTCCCTTCTGGGCGCAGGGTAAGCTTCTGGCCCGACTGGCTCCCATGTACCGCGATATTATCGACAATGGTGACAAGGTGGTCACCAAGTGAGTGGAATGGATGCAGATCGGTTGGCCCTGTTGGCTGGTCTGGCCGTTGGCGGTTTGCATCGGGTGTTTGATGTCCGGTTGTGCGCTGCTGGACCCTGGGTGGAGAGCCTCTGCATCGGCGTGACAGACGGCTGGCTACAGACCGGTTATCAGGACTGGGACTTTATGAATGGGTATGTTAGCGGGGAGCATCATGACGACAGGGTGCCAGACACGTGACGTATGATGAAAAGAAAGAACGCGCACTGCTTGCCGGCTTGGCCGTGCTGGCGGCGGAGCCTGTTCCCGCCGACCTCAATGAAGCGGTTGAAGGCTGGTTGACGATCTTCGGTGCGCTGGCGGAGACCCTGCCGCCGCAGCTCCCGCCGGACGGCAGTTGGGAACGGCTGGAGGCGCGTCTGCCGGCGGCTGGCGGGCTGCGGACCATGGTCGGTGTTGTCGATGGACCATGGGAGCCGGTCGGCCCCGGTGTTTCTCGCCGGGTGCTGTTGCGGGCCCCGGATGGAGAGCCTCTGGCTTTTCTGCTGCGGGTCGAGGCGGGGGGGTGTGTGTTGGCCCATCCCCATGACCGGCGAGAGGAATGCATGTTGATCCAGGGTGATGTCCGGATTGCCGACGCCGATCTTCGTCCGGGGGATTTCCTGGTTGCTGAAGCGGGCAGTACCCATGCCGAAATGACCACCCGGGGCGGCATGCTGGCCTATATCCGATACCTGGATTTACCGGCGGCGGCCTGAACGTCGTTTCTGGTTATGTTTTCTCATTACCTCTGCCCATCCGGTCGCCTTCGGGGCCGGAAATGCGCTTCTCTATCCTGATTGAATGGACCAATGATGTTTACTTCACTGCGTGTTTGGTGTCGGCTTCTGGTGCCGGTTCTGTTTCTTCAAACCGGAACCGCTTTGGCCGCCGATGGCGACCCTGCTGCTGGCGCGCGTTCCTATCAGCAGCGGTGCGGCGGTTGCCATACGCTGGATACCGACCGTGTCGGCCCACGTCATCGCGGGGTTGTGGGGCGCAAGGCGGGTGGCGTGCCGGGTTTTGCATATTCTCCGGCTTTGCGGGCAGCAACCATTGTCTGGGATGGGGACAATCTTGACCGGTGGCTTGCGGACCCGCAAGCTCTCATCCCTGGACAGCAAATGAACGTGGTTACGCGCGACGCCAAAATACGCGCCGATATCGTTGCCTACCTGTCGGCACAATCGGCGGAACCGGCCGCCGGCGCGCCCTGAACGTTGTAATCGCATTGCGGGGGCGCCGGAATTGGACAAGGCCGCGCTTATTCGGGATCTGCTGATAAGGGTTGGGCGTGATGCAGACCGCGAGGCATTCCGCGAGTTGCACGCCCTGACGGCTCCGCATGTCTACGCGGTCTGTCTGCGTCTGATGCGTGCGCCGCATCAGGCCGAGGAGGCGATGCAGGAGGCATTTCTGCTGATATGGCGCAAGGCCAGCCAGTATGATCCCGATCTGGGGCCGGCCTTGCCCTGGATGCTGATGGTTTGCCGCAACCGTGCGGTCAGCATGTTACGGATGCTACCGCCACCCGCTGCCGACATTGATGACCATATCGACCTGCCGGATGACAAGACATTGGCCATCGATCAGGAGGTCGGTAACATCGAAATCAGCCGCGCCGTGCGCGCCGCCCTGGCGTTACTGCCGGAAAAACCCCGTCACGCCTTGGAACTGGCCTTTTTCGAAGGGCTGGAACATCACGCCGTGGCGGCACGCATGGGGGTGCCACTGGGAACAGCGAAAAGCTGGATCCGCCGCGCCCTGATCAGCCTGCGTCAGCAATTGCCCCCTGAGTACCAGCCCTGATCTATTCCTCCACCGTCACTGCGACCTCCATGCGCGGATGAATGTCGCAGCCCACGATGACCTTTCCCGCCTTGGTGAAGGTCATCGCGTTTTCAGCACCCGGCTGTTGCAGGTCCAGGTCAAACGGGAACAGGGGCGTATGGGAGACGACATGGTGGGCCATGTTGTCGTTATTGCGGAAAATTACGGTATCGCCGACCTTCACGGTCAATTCCGTCGGACCGAACTGCCTGTCTTGCTGCGTCACGACATGCGTGCCTGCTGCGGACACGTCGCCTTGCAACATCAAAACGGGCACTGCCGTTGACAGAAGGGCCAGATAGGCAAGGGTGCGTGACATAAGAACGTTCTCCCGGAAAGGTCGATGCCATTCGAGTACGCGGGAGCAGGCATCGCGGATGCAGCCGCCGAACGTCAAGTTGACATTGTTATTTTTGTTTTGATTTAATTAAGCAAATGACGAAATATTATCTCATGGACAGCTTCACCGCCCTTGCCGATCCGACGCGGCGTTCGATCCTGGAAATGCTGGGGCCGCGCGCCCTTGGCGCCGGGGATATTGTCAACCGGCTTCAGGCCCAGGGCAGCATCAGCGCGCCCGCTGTCTCCCAGCATCTGAAGGTGCTGCGCGGGGCGGGGTTGGTGCGGGTGCGGGTGGAGGGGCAGCGCCGTATCTACAGCCTGGAGCCGGCGGGTCTGGACGCGATGGACGCCTGGATCGCGCGGGTGCGCGGCTTCTGGGCGTCGCGTCTGGATGCGCTGGAACAGGCCTTGCTGGAGGATGATCGGGATGAGTGATTTTGGTTTGGTCACGGAAGCGGGCGCCGTGCGCTTCGAACGGCTGCTGCCGGGTCCGGTGGAAAAGGTCTGGGCCTTCCTGACCGACAGCGAGAAGCGGGGCCGCTGGCTGGCCTTCGGCGAGATGCAGGGCAGGGTGGGCGCCCCCTTCCGTCTGGAATTCCACAATACCAAACTGGGGCCGGGCGATACCGACATACCGGCGAAGTATCGCGACAATTGCCAGGATGGTGTCTCCACCCATGGCCATATCCTGGCCTGGGAGCCGGGTCGGCTTCTGTCCTTCACCTGGGTGGAGGAGGGCCAGCCGTCGGAGGTGACCATAGAACTGTCGCCGATGGGTGAGAAGGTGCGCCTGACCCTCACCCACCGCCGCCTGGACGGCCATGGCATGATGATCAGTGTGGCGGGTGGCTGGCACACGCATCTGGACATTCTGGCGGCCCAGTTGGATGGGCGTGTTGCCCCCGGCTTCTGGACCCGGCATACGGCGCTGGAGGCTGACTATGACCGCAGGTTGGGTGGGCAGGGTTGAGGCGGCAGGCCATGCGGTGGGCGGGCGGCTGCCATCGGGACTGGCGGGGTGTGCGGTGCGAAGGGCGGTGCTTTAATTAACGCACTGCCCGGTACCAGCCGGGCGTCGGGTTCAAGGTCAGCACATCATGCGCAGCGGTGATATCGGGAACATTGCCACCGATCAGGCAGCGGGCGGACAGTCCGTGGCCGTTGGCGGCGGCTTGCCACCCGGTACCAGCTTTGTGTGGTTCGTGGTGGTCATGGGTTTCCTGACCATGTTCGGGCCCATGGCCATCGACATGTATCTGCCGGCCTTGCCTGCCATTGGTGCCGACCTGGGCGCCGATCAGGCCAAGGTGCAGATGACCCTGTCGATTTTCCTGATCGGCTATGGCGCGGGGCAACTGCTCTGGGGGCCGCTGGGCGACCGCTATGGCCGCAAATGGCCGGCGGCGGTCGGTGTCCTGCTGTTCATCCTGGCCAGTGCCGGATGTGCCCTGGCCCCCGATATCTGGTCACTGACCGCCTGGCGTTTCCTGCATGGCGTGGGGGCCTGCGCGGCCCCCGTCATCGCCCGCGCCATGGTGCGCGACAGTTTCGACCGCGACCGCGGCGCGTCGGTCATGTCGCTGATGATGTTGGTCATGGGGGTGGCCCCCATGCTGGCGCCGCTGGCTGGCGGGCAGGTGCTGGACCATGTCGGCTGGCGCGGCATCTTCTGGTGCCTGTGCGGCTTCGGCTTTGTCGCCGCATTGGGCCTGCTGACCGTGAAGGAAACGGGGCGGCCCCTGGGCAACCGCACGGGCGGCCTGCTGTCCAACTACGCGCTTTTACTGCTGGACCGGCGCTTCATGGGCTACGCCCTGTCGTCCGGCTTCGTGTTTGCTGGCATGTTCGCCTATATCTCGGGCACGCCGTTCGTTTACATCGAACATTTTGGCGTGGCCCCGGAACATTTCGGTTTCCTGTTCGGCATCAATGTCGTCGCCCTGATGATCGCCAACATCGTGAACAGCCGGCTGGTCCTGCGCTTTGGCGTGGACCGCATGATGGGCTGGGGCATCCTGGCCACCGCCGGCATCGGTGCCGTGCTGATCATCACGGGCGGGTTCGGCATTGGCGGCATTTTCGGCGTGGCCATCCCGCTGTTCTTGTATCTCGGCGCGCTGGGCCTGGTGGGGGCCAACGGCATGGCGGGGTCGCTGGCGGCCTTTCCGCATATGGCGGGCACGGCCTCGTCGCTGTCGGGCGCCTTGCAGCTGACCATCGGTGCGGTGGCCGGTGGCATTGTGGGGGCGCTCTCCACGGGCGGCTCGCCCCTGCCCATGTGCGCCGTGCTGTGCGGCTGCGCCGTGGCGGGGCTGGCGTCCGACCGGCTTTTGAAGCGGTAGGCCGGCATCATTGGCATGATCTGCCGATTGTGGGAGAATGGGGACCTGAACGGAGGAACCCCCATGCCCACCCGCAATGTCGTCCTGACCGACCATCACGAAAAGGTGATTGAGGAGCTGGTGCGTTCCGGCCGCTACCAGAATGCCAGCGAAGTGATGCGCGAAGGCATCCGCCTGATCGAAAAGCGTGAGGCGGCGGACAAGGCCAAGCTGGAGGCGCTGCGGGCGGCGATCCAGGTGGCTGAAGATGATCTGGAGGCGGGGCGGTATGTCGAATTCGACAATGCCGACGATCTGGATGCTTTTTTGGAAAAGCTGGGGGAGGAGGCAAGCGAACGTGTCGCCGTCAGATCCCGGTAGTCCATGATGAAGCGGTACAAGCTTGCTGAAACAGCCTCTGTTGATATCAAGGGTGTTGCTGACTATACGGCTGATACCTTCGGTCCGGCGATGCGGACGACCTATAATGACCTCATCCGACTAGGTGTCGCCAACATCGTGGCAGACCCACTGCGACGTGGCGTAACAGTTGCCTCGCATTTGGGGGACGGCATCCATGTCTATCACCTGCGTCATGTACAGCAGACACAGGTGAAGTCCCCACGGCACGTGATTATTTACCGGCTTTCGGCAAGCGGCTTCATCACCATATTGCGCGTCCTTCATGATCGCATGGACCCGCACCGCCACGTGGATAACGACAATTGACCGGCGATCTGCTTTCCGGGGTGACGGCGCCATCGGCGCGCGTGCGGGTGCAGCTGCCCTTGCCGCTGCCGGAACCCTATGATTACCGTGTACCGGGTGACATGGCGCTGGTGCCCGGTTCCTATGTGGAGGTGCCGTTGGGCCCGCGCCGGCTGTTCGGTGTGGTCTGGTCCGACGGTGACGGGCAGGGGGAGCGGGTGGAGGAGCGCAAGCTGCGCCCCGTCATCCGTGCTATCGATCTGCCGCCGATGCCCGACATTACCCGCCGCTTCGTGGAATGGGTTGCGGCCTACACCATGTCGCCCGTGGGCGCCGTGCTGCGTATGGCCGTGTCGGTTTCGGCAGCGCTGGAGGACCCGCGCGCACTGACCGCCTATATGCGCAGCGATGCCGACGTGCCCGACGATCTGCGCCTGACCCCGGCGCGCAAACGCATCCTGGAAATCCTTTCCGATGGCCCGCCGCGCCTAGCCGCCGATGTGGCGGCGGAGGCAGGGTGTGGGACGGGTGTAGTCAGGGGGCTGGCGGAGGCGGGTGTGCTGACCACGGTCCCCATGCTGGCCCTGCCGCGCTTTCCCCGCCCCGATCCGGAGGCCAATCCCAAAACCCTGTCGGGGGCGCAGCGTCTGGCCGCCGATGATCTGACGGCCAAGGTTTCGGCGGGTGGCTATTCCGCCACCTTGCTGGACGGGGTGACCGGGTCGGGCAAGACGGAGGTCTATTTCGAGGCGGTGGCCGCGGCCCTGCGAGCCGGAAAGCAGGCCCTGGTCCTGCTGCCCGAGATTGCCCTGTCGGCCCAATGGCTGGACCGGTTTGCGCAGCGGTTCGGGGTGCGGCCGGCCGAATGGCATTCGGAAATGGCCCCGCCGCTGCGCCGCCATACCTGGCGCGCGGTCGCCAAGGGGGAGGCGCGGGTGGTGGTGGGCGCGCGGTCGGCCCTGTTTCTGCCCTATCCCGATCTGGGCCTGATCGTCGTGGATGAGGAGCATGAGGCCGCCTTCAAGCAGGAAGACGGTGTCATTTATCATGCCCGCGACATGGCGGTGGCGCGCGCCCATCTGGGCCGGTTCCCCATCGTCTTGGCGTCGGCCACCCCATCGCTGGAAACGCTGGTGAATGCGGAAAATGGGCGCTACAGCCGCATCGACCTGCCGTCGCGCCATGGCGGGGCCAGCATGCCGGACGTCACCCTGATCGACATGCGGCGCAAGGAACAGGCCCCGCCCGCCCGCCAATGGCTGTCGCCCGTGCTGCGCGAGGCGCTGGCCCAGACCATGCTGGCCGGTGAACAGGGCATGCTGTTCTTGAACCGGCGTGGCTATGCCCCGCTGACGCTCTGCCGCAGTTGCGGCCACCGGCTGCAATGCCCGAATTGCACCGCTTGGCTGGTCGAACACCGGCTGACCAAGCGCTTGCAATGCCATCATTGCGGCTATCAGGCGAAAAGCCCCGATGCCTGCCCCGAATGCGAGGCGGAGGGCAGTTTTGTCGCCTGTGGTCCTGGGGTGGAGCGGGTGGCGGAGGAGGTGGCGACCCTGTTCCCTGATGCCCGCATCGCCATGATGACATCCGACACCTTGTCCGGCCCCCGCGCCCTGCGCGAGGTGATCGAGCAGGTGAAGCAGGGTGCCGTCGACCTGCTGATCGGCACGCAGGTCATGGCCAAAGGCCACCATTTCCCCATGCTGACCCTGGTCGGCGTGGTCGATGCCGATCTGGGCCTAGCCGGCGGTGACCCGCGTGCCTCGGAACGCACCTTCCAACTGCTGCATCAGGTGGCGGGACGGGCGGGGCGGGAGGAGCGACCGGGCCGGGTCATGCTGCAAACCTATATGCCGGAAAACGCCGTCATGCAGGCGCTGGCCAGTCATGACCGCGACAGTTTCCTGGCGGTGGAGGCCGATCAGCGCCGGCAGCTGGAAATGCCACCCTTTGGCCGTATGGCGGCGCTGATCGTGTCGGGAGAGGATGAGGGGGCCGTGGATGCCGCCGCCGCCGCCCTGGGCCGGGCCGCACCGCGCGACCGCGACGACCTGACGATTCTGGGGCCGGCGCCCGCACCGCTGGCCGTGCTGCGCGGACGGTACCGCCGCCGGTTGCTGATCAAGGGGCCGAAAACGGTTCCCTTGCAACCGATCCTCTATGACTGGTTAGCCAGGGTCGAGGTGCCTGCATCCATACGTGTGCAAGTTGATATCGATCCTTATAGTTTCCTCTAGGGCGTGTGCAGCGCCCTTTACCGGGCCTGTGGGAATATTCTACGCTCCCTTCCTGTCAAAGGCGTTGGGGAACGCCATAGAAACGGGGAGTGGGAATGCGTGCATTGTGGGGTGCAGCCCGGATTGCCGGGGTGCTGCTGGTCGGGCTTTGTGCGGGGACTGCGTTGGCGCAGGCGGCACCGGAGATCCCGGTGGAGTATTTCGCGCATCAGCCCGTGATGGCCGATGTGGACATGTCGCCCGATGGCGGCCATGTCGCCTTCCTGGCCCCCGTCGGTGGCCGTCAGCATCTGGTGGTGCGCAAGCTGCCCCTGTCCCAGGGGGACAAACCAGCCGTCATCGGCCCGTCGGATGCGGAAATCACCGGCTTCGACTGGATCAGCAATGAACGCCTGCTGGTGCGCATCCTGACGACCGAGAAGATGAACACCAGCGACGGGCGCAAGCCCCTGCGCTTCACGCGTACGGTGTCGATGTCCCGCGATCTTCAGGACATGAAGGTGCTGCTGCAACGCGCGCCGGACAATGGCTATTTCCTGCAGCACACCCCGATCCTGCAATTCATCGATGATGAATATGTGTTGGCGGCATATCCCACCGAGGATGGGCCCTGGCCCGGTGTCGTGAAACTGAACGTGATCACGGGTGGCTTCACGCGCGTGCGCCGCCCGGTCCGCAACGTCACCGAATATATCCCCG
>CALRNG020000039.1:0-13159 GCA_943369495.1 Rhizobium sp. Q54 | reverse complement strand
GCCCTGACCAGCCAGATGGTGATTGACCGCGCCACCGCCCAGTTCGGCAAGAAGTCCGACCTGAAGGTCACCATCGCCGCCTCCGACCAGTACATCGCCGGCGATTACGCTGACACCGTCACCGTCACCATCGCCGCTAAGTAAGGTTTTCAGTTCCTCAAACGCCGGCGCCCACATCCGTGGGCTTGGCTTCACGCCGCATGGGCGGCGCGGCGGCAGTTGCCGCCGGAGCGGCCTTCGTCCGCTCTCTCCAGTTTCGTCGGGCAGTTCTAGCCTGCTCCCCCGTCCGGGCAACCGGGCGGGGGCTTTTTAATTCCGGGGTGACCGCAGGCCGGCAATGGCCTATACCCACGCGCAACGGCGTATTTGGACAGGCTTTCCCCCGTGTCGGATTTTGAGACCAGATTTGGCGAACCGCTGGCCAAGGTGATGCGGCATTTCGATGAGCTGCGCGACGGTCTGGCGTCGGGCGCGCTCAGCGGTGACGCCTTTGTGAAGGCCAGCCAGGAATATGCCGAGCTGGAGCCTGTTGCCGCCGCCATTACCGAGATGCGCCGCGCCCATGCCGACATGGCCGAGCTGGAGGCCATGGCCGAAGGCGACGATGCCGATATGCGCGATCTGGCCACCGACGAACTGGCCGAGGCAAAGCGCCGCCTGCCCGAGCTGGAGCGCCGTATCCTGCTGGCCCTGCTGCCCAAGGATGAGGCGGATGAGCGCAACGCCATTCTGGAAGTGCGCGCCGGCACCGGCGGGGACGAGGCCGCCCTGTTCGCCGCCGAACTGTTCGAAATGTACAAGCGCTATGCCGTTGCCCAGGGCTGGCGGTTCGAGACCATGGATGTCAGCGAGACGGGCATCGGCGGCTATAAGGAAGCCAGCGCCACCATCACGGGGCGCAGCGTGTTTCGCCGCCTGAAATTCGAATCCGGTGTGCACCGGGTGCAGCGCGTGCCGGCCACAGAGACGCAGGGCCGTATCCACACCTCGGCCGCTACCGTCGCCGTTCTGCCGGAAGCCGAAGAGGTGGATATCCATATTGATGAGCGCGACCTGCGCATCGATGTGTTCCGGTCCTCCGGCCCTGGCGGCCAGTCGGTGAACACCACGGACAGTGCCGTGCGCATCACCCACCTGCCCACCGGCATCGTGGTCAGCCAGCAGGACGAGAAGAGCCAGCACAAGAACAAGGCCAAGGCCCTGAAGGTGCTGCGCGCCCGCCTGTATGAGGCGGAGCGGCAACGGTTAGCCTCTGAACGGGCGGCTGACCGCAAGAGCCAGGTCGGCTCCGGCGACCGGTCGGAACGCATCCGCACCTATAATTTTCCGCAAGGCCGCATCACCGACCACCGCATCAACCTGACCCTTTACGGCAAGATTGACTGGTTCATGACCGGCGAAATGGACGAGGTCATCGACGCCCTGATCGCCCAGGAAGAGGCGGAGCGGCTAGCGGACTTGCAGTAGGGCCGTCGGCAAAAATCCTGACTGTTGATATCCCCCTGCGGCCAATCTGTAGCGCGGATTAGCGGAGCGTAATCCGCGGAGCGACGGTGCCGGAAAACCGCGGATTACGGCGTCGCCTAATCCGCGCTACGCAGGATGCGTTGGTCATTATTCTGTACCGCTGGTAAACAAAAAAAGCCCCCGCCGGTTTACCCGGCGGGGGTTCTGCTTTTCAGGCCCGGACAGGCGCTGACATCAGTAACGGTAGTGATCGGGCTTGAACGGACCCTGCACCGGCACGGCGATATATTCGGCCTGCTTATCGCTCAGCACGGTCAGCTTGGCGCCGATCTTGTCCAGGTGCAGGCGGGCCACCTTCTCGTCCAGGTGCTTGGGCAGCACATAGACCTTGTTCTCGTACTTGGCATGGTTCTGCCACAGCTCAATCTGGGCCAGCACCTGGTTGGTGAAGCTGGCGGACATCACGAAGCTGGGGTGACCGGTGGCGCAGCCCAGGTTGACCAGACGGCCCTTGGCCAGCACGATCAGGCGCTTGCCATCCGGGAACACAACCTCATCGACCTGCGGCTTCACTTCGTCCCAGACATAGTTCTGGAGCGAGGCGATCTGAATCTCGCTGTCGAAATGGCCGATATTGCAGACGATGGCGCGGTCCTTCATGGCGCGCATATGGTCCTGGGTGATGACGTCCACATTCCCAGTGGCGGTCACGAAGATGTCGCCGACGGGGGCGGCGTCTTCCATGGTGACAACCTGATAGCCTTCCATGGCGGCCTGCAGCGCGTTGATCGGGTCGATCTCGGTCACCAGCACGCGGGCACCCTGGGTGCGCAGGCTGGCGGCGGAACCCTTGCCCACATCGCCGTAACCGGCGACAACGGCGACCTTGCCGGCGATCATCACGTCGGTGGCGCGCTTGATGCCATCGACCAGCGACTCGCGGCAGCCATACAGATTGTCGAACTTCGACTTGGTGACGCTGTCATTCACATTGATGGCGGGAACCTTCAGGGTGCCGGCCTTGACCATCTCATACAGGCGATGCACGCCGGTGGTGGTCTCTTCAGACAGGCCCTTAATCTCGGCCAGCATTTCCGGATACTTGTCGTGCATGATCTGGGTGACGTCGCCGCCATCGTCCAGGATCATGTTCGGGGTCCAGCCATCGGGGCCGCGCAGCGTCTGCTCAATGCACCACCAGAAATCTTCTTCCGTTTCGCCCTTCCAGGCGAAGACCGGGATGCCGGCGGCGGCGATGGCGGCGGCGGCCTGATCCTGGGTGGAGAAAATGTTGCAGGACGACCAGCGCACGGTGGCGCCCAGCGCCGTCAGCGTCTCGATCAGTACCGCCGTCTGAATGGTCATGTGCAGGCAGCCGACGATGCGCGCACCGGCCAGCGGCTTGGCAGCGCCATATTCCGCACGCAGGGCCATCAGGCCCGGCATCTCGGTCTCGGCGATGGTGATTTCCTTGCGGCCCCAGCCGGCGAGCGAGATGTCGGCGACCTTGAAATCGGTGAAGGCGGTCATGGATAGCTCCGGTCGCACCCGTGCGGGTGCTGATCTTGGCGTTTACAGAATGCAAAGCAACGGCATGCCATAATGACCGCCGCGTCTGGTCCAGGATGTATCAGGCGGAGTGATCACGGGCAAGCATAAAGATATCTTTATGTGTGCATCTGTCTGTTGCGGTTTCGTGTCGGCTCCGCGACGTTTTGACGCCAGCTATGTGCAGGAGGCGGATTGCCACCCCTGCGACACTGGCGGACTATCGTATGCGGCGGGGGCCGTTTGCTGAGGTGGGTGGCAATGGAAACGGGCGATCATGAACAGGATGGCGGGCGTCGGCCCGCAACGGTGACCGAGGACCAGACGGACGCGCAGCGCCGTCAGGCCCGGCAGGCTGAGCTGATCCGCGAGATGGAGCGGATGATGCGCGGCGTTATCACCTTCACGCGCAAGCAGGACTGACGGCAGGGCAGGGCGTTACAGCGCCTCGCCCCGCACCAGACGCGGCAACTCGCCCACAATACCCATGGCGTGGCGCATGAAGAACTGCTTGGCGGGCTTTAGCGGCGCCAGATTGTTGATGGCCGCCATGCCCAGGCGGCGGGCATGGCCCAGCGGCTTGATATCATTGCTGAACAGCCGGACCAGCGCATCGGTGGTGGCCAGCAGGGTGACCGTGTCCGCCCTGCGCCAGCGCTGATACCGTTCCAGCACGTCGGGCGCACCCGGGTCCAGCCCAACGCGAATGGCATCCACTACCACCTCGGCCAGGGCCGCCAGATCACGGATGCCGACATTCAGGCCTTGCCCTGCGATCGGGTGCATGCCATGGGCGCTTTCGCTGACCAGCGCGAGGCGTGTGTCGATATAGCGTTCGGCATGCGACAGGCCCAGCGGCCAGGACCAGCGCCCCGCCACTGGCGTGACATCACCCAGCCAGTCGCCCACGCGCAGCTGCAATTCCTCCGTGAACCTTTCTTCCGACAGGTTCATGTAGAAATCCACGCGATCCGACGGCTCGGTCCAGACGATGCTGGTATGGTGGCCGCCCGCCAGGGGCAGCATGGCGAAGGGACCGGCGGGCAGGAACTGTTCCACCGCCACGCCGCCATGCGGGCCGGTATGGCGGACAGTGCAGACGATGGCGTGCTGCTTATAGGACCAGCCGATCTGCTTGATGCCCGCCTGTTCACGACAGAAGCTTTTCTTGCCATCGGCCCCCACCACCAGCCTGCCGGCAGCAACCCGCCCATCAGCCAGGGTGACGCGCACGCCTGACGTGTCCCGCGCCATGGCGGTGACGGTGGCCGGGGCCAGGTGCGTGACGGCGGGCAGCTGCTGAAGGCGACGGTACAGCGCATGTCGCAGCACCCGGTTCTCAATGATCCAGCCGAAGGGACGGTCGCCCACCTCGCGATGGTCATAATGCAGGAACAGGGGCGAGGACTGGTCCGTCACGCGGATGTCCAGCATCGGCCCGACATTGCCGTCCAGATGATCCCACACCCCAGCGCCCATCAGCACCGTGCCGGCGCCATAGGCGATAGCGGAGGTACGGCCATCAAAATCGGGCTGAAGCTTGTCTTCTGCCGGCTCCCGGTCAATGACCAAGGTGGAAACCCCGGCGGTCCCCAGCGCGCAGGCCAGCGTCAGGCCGGAAAGACCCCCGCCCACGATAATGACATCGGCCTGATGATCGGCATTCTGCACGGACATGATGCGGCTTCCGGGGTTTGGCTGCTCTTCTGCGCGGCAATTAACTTGGCGCAAGCCCATTCGCCTGTCCAGATGGCGCGGCGTCGCAGCCATTGCACAATATTTAATCAGCACCTGCCCATGTGCGCGCCGAATCCCCGGACCTTCACGGGATGAGTCCAGGTTTTTCGCGCCGAACGCCATGGAAATGGCACGCGGCACGGTTCTTGTAAGTTAGACTGCTGGGACACCGGTGTTGCGCCGGTGCCGGCATCCTTAGTCTTGATCTGTTCCATGCAGAGGAAAGGGAGAGCGCAATGAAGCTCGTCGTGGCCATCATCAAGCCGTTCAAGCTGGACGAGGTGCGCGAGGCCCTGACGGGACTTGGCATCCAGGGCCTGACCGTCTCGGAGGTGAAGGGGTTCGGCCGTCAGAAGGGCCAGACCGAGATCTATCGTGGCGCTGAATATTCCGTCAGCTTCCTGCCCAAGGTGAAGGTGGAAGTGGCCGTCACGGATGAGCTGTCGGATAGCGTCGTGGACGCCATCCAGAAGGCCGCCAATACCGGCCGTATCGGCGATGGCAAGATCTTCGTCCTGGACGTTGTGCAGACCGTGCGCATCCGCACCGGTGAACAGAATGGAGATGCCTTGTAAGTTTGTTCCCTCAGGCGCCGGGCGCCGCCATCCGGCGGCTTGGCTCACGCCGCATGGGCGCTGGGCTGGCAGTTGCCGGCCTGGATGATTGCCTATTGACGTCGCTATGTTATCCAAGACGTTCAGGCCCGTTCGCGGAACCTTCCGCGAACGGGTTTTCCTGATTCGTTCACCAGAAAATTGCGATTCGCATCAAAGGCTTACGAAGGTTTTCAACGTTTTTCTCAAGGTTTATCCACAAGCCCTTGTAACAAGGCAATTCTTCAGCCCCAGCCCTCCCGAATGGGCTGCTTGTGCCGGGGGTGAGCGGCGGCTACACTTGGAGCGGAATCCGCCGCCGCCTGCCGTGCGGCCGCACTGATGCTTTGCCAGCAGCAAGGGCCAAGATGTTCGACGCCGCCGTCCCTTCCCTTCAGGCGCCCAGCCGTAACGAGATGATGTCGGCCCTGCCGGAATATCCGTTCCCCCGGTTGGCCGCCCTTCTGGCCGATGTCACGCCGCTGGCCAATGTCGTGCCCAGCATCCTGACCATCGGGGAGCCGCAGAACAACCCGCCCCCGCTGCTGACCGATATGCTAGCAGCATCGTCCCCCGCCGCCTGGGCCAAGTATCCGCCGACCGCTGGCACGCCGGAATTCAGGGCGGCGGCGGCGGCCTGGCTGTCGCGCCGTTTCAACCTGCCCGATGGTTTCGTGCCTGCCGACAAGGCGGTGCTGCCCGTCTGCGGCACGCGGGAGGCGCTGTATCAGTTGCCGCAGCTGGTGGTGCCGAAGACCAAGGCGGGCGGGCGGCCCGTGGTCCTGATCCCCAACCCGTTTTACGCCGTCTATCTGGGTGCCGCCCTGATGGTGGGGGCCGAACCGGTGATGCTGGACGGGACCAGGGAGACCGGCTTCCTGCCCGATCTGGATAGCGTGGCGGAGGATGTGTGGGAACGCACCGCCCTGTTCTATCTCTGCACCCCCGCCAATCCGCAGGGTGCGGTGGCCAGCCTGGATTATCTGAAACGCGCCCTGACCTTGGCCCGCCGCCATGGGTTCACCCTGGTTATGGATGAATGCTATGGCGAGCTTTGGCACAATGTCCCGCCGGCGGGCGGCATGGATGCGGCACGGGAACTGGGTGGCGATAACCCGCTGTCCAACCTGCTGTGTTTCCATTCGCTGTCAAAACGATCTAGTGCCGCTGGGCTTCGTTCCGGTTTCATGGCGGGTGATCCGGCCCTGATCGCGGGGTTCACACGGCTGCGCGCCTATTCACTGGCCGGCATGCCGCTGCCGGTGCTGGCCGCTTCCGCCGCCCTGTGGGCTGATGATGCGCATGTGGCGATCAACCGCGCCTATTACCGCGCCAATGTTGATGCGGCAGAGGCCTTGCTGAAGGGCACGCTGGGCTATTACCGCCCGGATGCCGGTTTCTTCCTGTGGCTGGACGTCACGGGCGTGGCCGCCAACGGGGAAGAGGCGACGAAGCGCCTGTGGCGCGAAGGTGCCATCAAAGTGTTGCCCGGCGCCTACCTGACGCAGTCGCATGAAGATGGCTATAATCCGGGCGATCGCTATATCCGCGTCGCCCTTGTTCATGATGCGGACAGCGTGGCCCGGTCGATGGAACGGCTGGCCCGCATCCTGTCCTGACCCTTTTTGACCCGCTGACCGGACGAGCGCCCATGCCGAGCCGCCCCGCACCCCAGACCCCGCCCCAAGGCCGCGTACCCCCGCGCGGTGCCGCCCCCGGCCCGGGCGGGGGTCTGGTTCCGCGCACGTCGAGCCTGCTGCCCGAGGGTATGCTGGCCTTCGCGCTCCGCCGTGTGGTGGAAGGGATGGGGCTGGTCGTCATCCTGATGGGTCTGGCGCTGCTGATCTCCTTCCTGTCCTATGACAGCCGCGATCCGTCATGGAGCACGGCGGTGCCCGCCGACAAGGCGATGGCCCGCAATCTGCTGGGAACACCCGGCGCCTATACGGCTGATCTGTTCCTGCAATCCTTGGGCTATGCCGCCTATCTGCTGCCCCTGTTCCTGCTGGGCTGGGGCTGGCGCGTGGTGCGTCACCGGCCTGTCCATAATTTGGCGTTGCGGGTGCCGCTGGCGCTGTTGGCGGTGTTGGTCATGGCGATGGCCATGGTCTGTCTGGCCAGTGGCAACGCCGCCTGGGGCGGGCCGGCAGGTGCCCTGCTGGTGAAGCCGATCCTCAACCTGGTGGTGGCCCTGGCCGGCGGTGTGTCGGGACCGCTGGTCGGTCTGGTCCTGCTGGTGCCAGCCCTGTTCTTGTGCCTCTGGGCGCTGGATATCAGGCTGTGGCAGGTGGCGGAGTTCTTCCGCAGCCTGGGCCGTCAGGCCGGACGCTTCAGGAACGCCCGGCTGACCGGGGAGGATGAGGACGCGGCTGAGGCCACCGTGCCACCACCGGCCCCCGCCCCGCGTTGGGGCGGGACCCCGGCCACCCCCACCGCAGCGACGGACGCCGAGGCCGCGCGCTCGGCCCCGACCGATGGCCTGCGCGCCAAGGCGGCGGGCCTGCTGTCCCGGCTTCGTCCCGGTGCGGCGAAGAAGGAGGTATCGGCCCCAGCAGCCACCCCTACCGTCCGCTTTGCCCCCTCCTTGGGCAGCGTGGGTCCGGATGCCGGCCCATCGCCCGCCACCACCCCGTCCGGCGACCTGCCCGCCGATCCGGCGCCGGTTCCGTCGGAGGAACGCCGCCGTCACGCGCCGCCCGTCGTGGCGCCGGCGCCCAAGCCCTTGCCGGAAGTGGCGCGCAAGGTGGAGAAGGCGCGTCAGGCCAACCTGCTGCTGGAACCCGAGGCGCGCGGCGATTACGAGCTGCCACCCGTCGATATCCTGCAACTGCCGCCCCATGGCGTCGGCCCGCTGATGAGCGAGGAGGCGTTGCAGCGCAATGCCGAGATGCTGGAAAGCGTGCTGGAGGATTTCGGCGTGCGTGGCCAGATCGTCAAGGTCAGCCCCGGCCCCGTCGTCACGCTCTATGAGCTGGAACCCGCCCCCGGCGTCAAATCCTCCCGTGTCATCGGTCTGGCCGATGATATTGCGCGGTCCATGTCGGCGGTATCGGTGCGCGTGGCCGTTGTCCCTGGCCGCAATGTCATCGGCATCGAAATGCCCAACCAGCGGCGCGAAACGGTGTATTTACGCGAACTGCTGATGTCGGACGCCTATGAGAAGAGCCAGCAGAAGCTGGCCCTGGTCCTGGGCAAGGATATTGGCGGCGGCCCCGTCATCGCCGATCTGGCCCGTATGCCCCACCTGCTGGTGGCTGGCACCACCGGTTCGGGTAAGTCGGTGGCCATCAACACCATGATCCTGTCGATCCTGTACCGGATGCCGCCGGACAAGTGCCGCTTCATCATGGTCGATCCCAAGATGCTGGAACTGTCCATCTATGAGGGCATTCCACATCTGCTGGCCCCCGTCGTGACCGATCCGAAAAAAGCCGTGGTCGCCCTGAAATGGGCCGTGCGGGAGATGGAGGACCGGTATCGCAACATGTCCAAGCTGGGCGTGCGCAACATCGACGGTTACAACGCCCGTCTGAAGGAGGCGCGCCAGAACGCCGAGGTGCTGACCCGCCGCGTGCAGACCGGTTTTGATCCCGATACGGGCAAGCCGATCTATGAGGAACAGCCCATCGACCTGACGGAACTGCCCTATATCGTCGTCATTGTCGACGAAATGGCCGACCTGATGCTGGTGGCCGGCAAGGATATCGAGGCGGCGATCCAGCGTCTGGCCCAGATGGCTCGCGCCGCCGGCATCCACCTGATCATGGCGACACAGCGCCCGTCGGTGGACGTCATCACCGGCACCATCAAGGCCAATTTCCCCACCCGCATCAGCTTCCAGGTCACCAGCAAGATCGACAGCCGCACCATCCTGGGTGAACAGGGCGCCGAACAACTGCTGGGCCAGGGCGACATGCTGTATATGGCCGGCGGCGGCCGCATCACCCGTGTCCACGGCCCCTTCGTGCGGGACGAGGAGGTGGAACAGGCCGTCCGCTTCCTGAAGGCCCAGGGCGAACCCGCCTATGTCGATGCCGTCACCGAGGAAGAGGAAGAGTTCGACCCGTCAGAGGCCGGCGGCGGCGGTGGCGAGGGCGGCAAGGGCGGTGAGCCCACGGGCGACGATTTGTACGATCAGGCCGTGGCTGTGGTGACGCGCGAGGGCAAGGCCTCCACCAGCTTCATCCAGCGCCATCTGCGCATCGGCTACAACTCCGCCGCCCGCCTGATCGAGCGGATGGAAAAGGAAGGCGTGATCAGCCGCGCCAACCATGCCGGCAAGCGCGAGGTCCTGGCCCGCGATCCCGACGACCGGGAACGGGTGAATTAGGCCGGCGCCCGGCGTTTCAGGGAAGATCGTATTGCCGGGAAGCGGAAATATGATCACGTCCCCGACAGGGCCTTGGTGCGGATGCCGGACAGGGTGCTGGTGGGCGTGATGGCTTCGGGGTCCAGGCGCACATGCACCAGGGCCGGTTTACCGCTGGCGATGGCGGCGTCGAACGCGGCCTGGAACTCGCCAGCCTTTTCCACGGTAAAGCCGACGCCGCCATAGGCCCGCGCCAGGGCCGCGAAGTCGGGGCTGTAGAGTTGCGTGCCCAGCACGCGGCCCGGAAATTCCCGTTCCTGATGCATGCGGATGGTGCCGTACATGCCATTGTCGATAACGACGGCCACGATGGCGGCGCCATGCTGAACCGCGGTTGCGAATTCCTGCCCATGCATCAGGAAACAGCCATCACCGGCCAGCGCCACAACGGTACGGTCGGGCTGGTGCAGCTTGGCCCCCACGGCGGCGGGTAGGCCATAGCCCATGGACCCGCTGGTCGGTGCCAGCTGTGTGCCAAAGGCCTGATAGCGGTGGAACCGGTGCAGCCAGATGGCGTAATTGCCGGCCCCGTTGCACATCACCGAATCGGCCGGCAGCGCGCGCAGCGCCGACACCACCTCCGCCATCTGTACCGGGCCGGGATTGGCCGGCACGGCGTCGGTCCAGGCACGATAGGCGGCGCGGGCTCCCTCGCACCAGGCGGCGCGCGACGCGGGCACGGCATGCGACAGGACGGGCAGGGCGGCGGTGACAAAGGCGCGCGGGCTGGCCTGGATCGACAGGGCGGCCTGGTAGACGCGGCCCAGCTCCTCTGCGCCGGGATGCACATGCACCAGGGGGACGCCGGGATTGGGAATGCCCAGCAGCTCATACCCTTGCGACGGCACCTCGCCCATGGTGCCGCCCAGCAGCAGGACCAGATCGGATTGCTTCACGCGGGCCAGCAGGGCCGGATTGGCGCCGAAGCCCAAATCGCCAGCATAGGACTGGCTCATCCCGTTCACCAGCATCTGGCGGCGGAACTCCACGGCCAGCGGGATCTGGTGCGCCTCGGCAAAGGCGGTGAAGGCGGATGCGGTTTCCGCATTCCAGCCGCTGCCGCCCAGGATGACCAGAGGCCGTTCGGCAGCCGCCAGACGGCGGGCCAGATCGCCAAGGGCCGCCGGGTCGGGGAAGGCATCGGCGGCGGGGGCGATGGCGGCATCGGCCACATCGGCCAGTTCGGCCAGCATATCCTCCGGCAGGGCGATGACGACGGGGCCGGGCCGGCCCTGACAGGCCACGCGGAAGGCGCGGGCGAGCAGTTCCGGGATGCGGGCGGGATTGTCGATCTCAAAGGCCCATTTCGTCATGCTGCCGAACACGGCGCTGTAATCCACCTCCTGAAACGCCCCGCGCTGGCGCATGTCGCGCGCGACCTGTCCCACGAACAGGATCATGGGCGTGGCATCCTGCTGCGCGATATGGATGCCGGCAGAGGCGTTGGTGGCACCGGGACCGCGCGTGACGAAGCAGATGCCGGGACGGCCCGTCAGCTTGCCCTGCGCCTCCGCCATGATGGCGGCCCCGCCTTCCTGCCGGCAGGTAATGAAACGGATGCCGCTGTCATGCAGGGCATCCAGCACCGGCAGATAACTCTCCCCCGGCACGCCGAACACCATCCCCACCCCCTGCGCTTCCAATGCTGCGACCAGAAGGCGGGCACCGGTACGGGCGGTGGGGGCGGTGGTGGCGGCAGGCATGGTCATGGCGTCGGTCCCTTGATCAATGGTTGCCGCGATTGTGGCGGGAATGGCCGCCGGATTGAAGTGGCGGATTGTGCGGAATGCACGCCATTTCTGGCGATTGGCCGGTCAGCCCTGGCGGATCGCCAAAGGGCCGGCCCGACTGTACGGTTCCGTGCCGCCGGCACGCGGAGCCTGTTTCAAAAAAGGACGGGTACCTGTAGGCTCAAACAGCAACCAAAGCGGGAGATGCAGGTATGGCGACCTTCAAGCCGGATTATAAGGTGGGTGATGGTTATGCGCCTGTCTGTATGGCCCTGATCAATGACAGCCGGGTCCCCCTGCTGTACGACCTGCGCGGCGTGGTGGATGCCCATGGTGAGCCGATGCGGGATTATGGCCACCAGACCTCGCTGCTCTCCACCTATCAAAAGGCGCGGGAAAGCCATGTCCCCTCGGTAATCCGGGGCGGTGCCGCCGCCTTTTCCACCAGTTTCGCGGCCATGGTGTTCAAGCTGGCCTTTCATACGGCGGTCGGCACCTATAAGCGGCTGCGTGCGTCGGGTTCCCGGGGGCAGACCGATCTGGTGGCCCCCATCACCAATCTGCGCGTCGGCGCGCTGCCGCCGGGCGGCGCGCTGTATGTCGAGATGGGGTCCATTCCGGTGGATGGGCGGCTGAAAAACAAGGGCTGGGCCAGCAACCGGGACAGTGTCAACTTTACCGGCTCCTTCCTCGGGCCTGCTCCCCTGGCCGGCGATGCCCTGGATCACGCCTTGGAGGCCGGGGATGCCGGCCTTCTGGAACAGGTGCGCAGGGCCGGCGCCGGCCTGCATTTCTGGGGGGAGCGTACCGGCTTCTGGGACAGCGTGTTCCGCCGCGACATGTTCAACGCCAACATCAATTTCCGCGCCATTCCGGGGGCCACGCCGATGGTGGAGCGGGAGGACACGGCGGCGGCGCATGAGGTCGCCGTCGGCCCCCTGATCTATCGTCTCGATGGCGGTGGCTTCTCGCCCGCATCGCTGGACTATATCCAGATCAGGGTTCGGAATGCCTGATCGCCGGTCCTTGCCCTCATCGCAAGGGTTGAAAATGGGGGGTGAAGTAAAGTCGTTCGTCGGCGAAGTGCCTATGGTCTGATATTGTCTTTCAGATGGGCAGCCGGGCATGAAGCACCCGGACGGGTCGTAGGGCGGGGGCGAAGCGTTGGCGAGCGTGGCATCATCGGGCAGGCAGACGGGCAGGGTCACACTGGCGGAAATTGGTCGCCTCACCATCGCCTGGGACGATACCGACCCCTGGCAACAGGAATTTAACGTCCTGGTGGTGCCAACAGGGCATCGGGCCGACGATTTTGACGGCAGCTTCGCCCGCGCCTTGGCGGACAGGTTGGGGCCAGAGGGATGGGCGGCGTTCAAGGATGCGGCGCGGGCGGCGGCTGCCGAGTCACGAAATTACGGGCCGGATGCACCCATACTCTTTCGCGCACCGAAAGCAACGCGCCTGGGGAGCATGCATGGATACTATATCCTGGCAACCGTCTTCTCAGCGCCACGCCAACCCGTCAGCATGAAGCAAGTAATTGCAGGCCTTATCTACCTATTGGGAGATGAAAAGCCGCTAGCTTTGCCGATGGTGTTGATGCCAATTCCGGGAGTAGGCGATGGCGGTCTTCAACTCGAAGAGCCAATAGCGCAGTGTCTGGCCCAATTGCATCGCATGCGAGCCATTCTGCGAAAGACGCCGAGGGCGGAACT
>CALRNG020000038.1:0-13245 GCA_943369495.1 Rhizobium sp. Q54 | reverse complement strand
CATGCCCAGGAGACGACCTATGAGGTGGTGATCGACGGGGTGGAGGATCACCCCCAGCTCTCTACCCTGCTGAACGAAGTTTCCAGCCTTGTGACCCTGAAAGGGGACCCGCCGCCCTCGCCCATCGGCCTAGGCCGTCGTGCTGATGCCGATCTGGACCGGTTCCGCGCCGCCCTGCGGTCGGAAGGTTTTTACGACGCCATTGTCGATGCCGAGATTGATGTCGATGTGGTGCCCGCCAAGGTTCTGATCCGGGTGGAGGAGGGGGCACGCTACAAGGTGACGTCGGTCGCCATTACCGGGCGGGATGAACAGCCCCTGCCCGATGGCGCCCCCACCCCGGACGCGCTGGGCCTTGCCATCGGGTCGGATGCGCGCGCGCCATCGGTGGTGGATGCCGAAGGCCGCATTCTGCCCCGTCTCGCGGAAAGGGGCTATGCCTATGCCCGCCTGCTGGACCGTAAGCTGATCGTGGACCATGCCAAACAGGGCATGGACGTGACCTATGTCGTTGATCCCGGGCCGAAAGTGAGTTTCGGCGACGTCACTCTCAGTGGCCTGGACGAGGTGTCGCAGCGGGCCGCCCGCCGCCGCCTGCCCTGGCGCGAGGGCGATGCCTATCACCCCGCCACCATGGAGGAGGGGCGCCAGGCTCTGGCCGATCTGGGCGTCTTTTCCTCCGTCCGGTTGCGGCTGGCGGAGGAGCCAACGGCCGAGCAGAAGGCCCCTGTCCTGGTCGATCTGGCGGAACGGGAGATGAACTATGTCGGCTTCGGCGCCGATTACGGGACCGAGGACGGGTTCGGGGCCGACGCCTATTGGGGTGACCGCAACCTGATGGGCAATGCCGAGAAGCTGCGCGTCGATGCTTCGGTTGCCGGTATCTCCCGGCGCGGTGAGACCAGCACCAGTGACTTTGACTACCGTCTGGCCAGCACCTATCAGCAGCCGGATTTCCTGTCGCGTCGCCAATCGTTGAACCTATCGGCGGAGGCTTTGTCGGAACGGCCCGACGCCTATCGCCGGCAGGCACTGGTCCTGACAGGCGCGGTGGAGCGCAAGCTGGGCAAGGGGTTGAAGGCCAGCCTGGGCCTGACGGCGGAACAGTCGCGGATTGAGGAAAGCCAGCAGACCACGCGCAATACCCTGGTTGGCGTTCCTGCGGCCATCACGCTTGATCGGTCCAACGATCTGCTGAACCCCACCAAGGGCTTCCGACTGTCGGGCGCCATCACCCCCTATCTGGCGGCGTTCGGGGACAGCAACAGTTTCACCGTCGCCCGGGTCGGCGGCAGCACCTATTTCGATTTCAAGGGTGATGGCTGGTATGTGGGCGCCCTGCGCGGCGTTTATGGCGCCGTCATCGGCGGCGGGCTGCTGGATGTGCCCGCCGATAAACGCTTTTTCGCGGGCGGCGGTGGGTCCATCCGTGGCTATGGCTATCAGGAGGTGGGGCCGCGCGATGACAAGGGGGAGCCGCTGGGCGGCGTCTCGCTGCTGGAAATGGCCGCCGAAATGCGGGTCAAGGTGACAGCGGATATCGCCGTCGTGCCCTTTGTGGATGCCGGCAATGTCTATACGACCGAGTATCCCACGCTGGGCCAGGGTTTGCGCTATGCCGCCGGTGTCGGCGGGCGTTACTACACGGTGATCGGCCCCATCCGCCTGGATGTGGCGGTGCCGCTGAACAAGCGCGACGGGGATAAGGCGTTCCAGTTCTACATCTCCATCGGCCAGGCTTTTTAAGGGGGGGATGATGAGCGATTTCAACCGCCTTCGCCCCATCCTGATCTGGATCGCCGCCGGTCTGGCGGGTCTGATCGGTCTTGTCCTGCTGATCGGCGTGTCCGCCGGCATCTGGTTGTCCACCCCCTCGGGCCGCGATTTCGCGCTGTCGCAGGCTACACAGGCCGTGCCGGAGCTGACCCTAGAGGGGGCGGACGGGTCGATCTTCGACCTGCGGGTCGCGCGCATCGCCATGGCGGACGCCGACGGCGTCTGGCTGACGGTGGAGGGGGGGCATCTGTCCTGGAACCCCTGGGCCCTGTTCACCCGTACCCTGTCGGTGAATGAACTGTCGGCCAAGGTGGTGATGGTGGCACGCCAGCCCCTGCCTAAACCGGATGATCCCAATGACCAGGGCGGTCTGCCGCGCCTGCCCGTGGCGGTCACGCTGGGGCGGCTGGCGGTGGAGCGGGTGACACTGGGGCCGGACCTGCTGGATGGCAATCCGGCGGTGTTGACGGTAGCAGGGCAGGGGCGTTTGCCGGCGGGGGAACTGGGCGGGTCGGGATCGCTGGATGTGAAGCGCATCGATGACCGGCCCGGCACCTTGACAATTGCCGGTGACTACCGGCCCGGCCGCCGCCTGACCCTGACGGCAGAGGCGCTGGAACAGGGCAATGGGCTGATTGCCGAATTGCTGGATATTCCGGGCCGCCCGCCCGTGACCTTGACCCTGAAGGGGGATGGGCCGTTGACCGATTGGACGGGCACGGCCACAGCCAAGGCCGGTGATGCCGCCGATGCCAGGGCGGAATTCAGGATCAGGCCGTCGGGTGCCAAGTTGGCGTTCGGCCTGGACCTGTCGGGCAATGTGCAGGCGCTGCTGCCGCCCGACATCCGCCCGCTGGTCGGGCCTGATTTGCGGATCGGGGCTGGTGGCCTGATCGATCCGGGGGTGAAGCTGGCGCTGGATGGTGTCGGTATCCAGGCGGCGGTCGGCAAACTGTCGGGCGGCGGGGCCTTTGACATCAAGACCCGCGCCATCAATGTCGGCGCCTGGGTGGAGGTGCCGGACGCGGCCCTCCTATCGCCCCTGCTGGGCCCGGCGCGGATGCAGGCAGCACGCGGCAGTATCACCCTGACCGGAACGCCGGAGGCGCCGGAACTGGCCACCGATCTGACGCTGGACACGGTCGGCCTGCCCGACCTGACCCTGAACAGTCTGGGCGTGAAGCTGTCGGCCAAGGGATTGGATCAGACGGCGGTGATCGCCGCTCTGCATCTGGACGGCGCGTCGGGGGCGCTATCGGCCCTGACGGGGCAGACCGCCGATCTGGCCGCCGACCTGACCCTGACCCGCGCCAAGGGCGGGATTGATATCGCCAAGGCTGGGTTCATCGGCAGTGCCCTGTCGGCAACGGCCAGCGGGTCGCTGACCGGCTGGAGCCGGGATGGTGAACTGGCCCTGACCCTGTCGGCCAAGGATCTGGCGCCGCTGTCCGGGGTGGCGGGGCGGAAACTGGCAGGGTCGTTGGCGGTGGAGGGCACGCTGCGCCGCACGGGCGGACAGACGGCGCTGGTGGTAGAGGGCGAAGGCGAGGAATTGGCCGCCGGTATCTCAGCGCTGGACCCGCTGCTGTCGGGCCGGACAGAGATTTTCGCTGATCTGGCGGTGGGGGAGGAGATGGTGCTGCGGCGCCTGTCGCTGTCCAACCCGCAGCTGAAGATCGGCGGGGAGGGGCGTTATGGGCCCAAGGGCATCAGCGCCGATGCCGTGGCAGAGGTGGCGGACCTGTCGCCGCTGTCGCCGGCGCTGGGCGTGGCTGTCGTGGGTGCCGTTACCGCCCGCCTGAAAAGCCCCGCCGTCGACACGATGACCCTGGAGGTGGTGGGCGACGGGCTGAGCGTGGATGGGTTGCGGCTGGTTGATACGCGCCTGGATGCGCGGCTGGCGGGCCTGCCTACGGCGGCGAAGGGTCGGATTGATCTGGAAAGCAGTTTGAACGGGCAGCGTATCGCCCTGGGCACCGACCTGTCGCAGACGGGGTCCACCCTGTCGCTGGCCGGGATTGAGGCGGTGATCGGCCTGAACCGGTTCAATGGCGACCTGTCGCTGGATACCGGCACCGGGCTGGCGGCGGGGCGGCTGTCCGGCACCGTGCCCGACCTGGGCATCCTGGCCTTCATCGCAGGCGATGAGGTCTGGGGCAATGGCACCGTCACTATCGCGCTCAGCCATGACAAGGGCCGGCAATTCGCCGATGTGAAGGCTGATTTCAAGGAAATCTGGCGCCGCTGGCATGGGCAGAAGGTGGCGGCGATCGCGCTGTCGGCGCGTCTGGATGGGACGGAAAAGGCACCCGCCATCGATGCCGGCTTTACCATCACCGGCGTCGATGCCGGCACGCTGGACCTGGACAAGATCACCGGATCGGCGCGCGGTCCCCTGTCGGCCACGGCCCTGTCGTTCGACCTGTCGGGCAAGCGCGGGTCTTCGCCGGTGCGCCTGTCCATTGCCGGGCAGTTGGCGACAGGGGCCAAGGATGGGATCACGCGGGTGGGGTTGGGCACCCTGTCGGGTGCCTATGGGGATAAGGAATTCCAACTGGCCAATCCCGCCAACCTGTCCTTTGGCGAGGGCGTGGTGGGCGTGCAGGGTCTGGTGCTGCTGGCCGGTGAGGCGCGGGTGGAGGTGACGGCGGATATGTCGCCCAAAGCGCTGGCCGGGCGGTTGTCGCTGACCAAGCTGCCCCTGACCTGGGTCCGCCTGATCAACCCGACCCTGACGCTTTACGGTCATCTGGACGGCACGGCCAGCCTGTCGGGAACCGTGGCGGATCCCAAGGGTGTGCTGTCGCTGAAACTGTCGGAATTCGCCCTGGCGCCACAGGCGCTGAAAGGGCCGTCGCCGCTGGGTGCCACCCTGACCGCCGATTGGCAGAAGGGCAGGGTGGCGCTGAATGCCCGCATCGACAGTGCGGGGTCGGGCGTCGGCCTGTCGGCACGGGCCGATCTGCCCCTGGAAATGCGGGGATCGGCCACCAGCATCGTCCTGCCCAATGACAAGCCGGTCAGCGGGCGGCTGGAGGGTAATGTGGCGCTGCGCCGCTTGAACGATCTGCTGGCCAGCACGGGCGACCGGCTGGGCGGGCAGATGGTGCTGGACCTGACCCTGGGCGGCACGCTGGCCAACCGGGAACTGACGGGCAGTGTCACGCTGAACAATGCCCGCTATGAAAATCAGCGCTGGGGTACCCTGGTCACCGACATCGAAGCGGTGCTGAAAGGCGACCCGCATGGATTGTCCATTGAGCGGTTTGACGGCAAGACGCCGGGCGGCGGTACCGTGGCCGTGGCCGGCACCTTCGGTTTCCGCCCAGAACTGGGTGACCGGCAGATCGACCTGCGCCTGACTGCGACAAAGGCCAAGCTGGCCGGGATCGACATGGTGGAGGCGGTGGCTGGCGCCGACATCACCGTCACTGGCAAGCCGACACAGATGGTGATTGCGGGCCGCGTGGATGTGGCTAACGCCCATATCCGCATCCCGGACAAGCTGCCGCCCACCGTAGTGGAGGTGAAGGTGGTGGAGATCAACCATCCCCGCCGCATCGCCCCGCCCGGTGCCGTCAGCAGCGCCGATGCCAAGGCAGAGGGAGAGGTGCCACCGGCCCTGGTCATCGGCCTGAATATTGATGTGGAGGCACCCAACCAGGTCTATGTCGCGGGTCGCGGGTTGGATGCGGAACTGAAGGCATCGCTGAAACTGCGCGGGACGGCGGATGTGCCGCTTTTATCGGGGAATGTATCGCTGGTGAAGGGTGAGATGGGTCTGCTGGGCCAGACCTTCACCTTGTCGCGGGCCAATGTCAGCTTCCTGGGCGACGGCACCTTTGATCCATCGCTGGATGTCGAGGCACGCACGCAGCGCGGTGAACTGACGGCCATTGTCGCTGTCACGGGCCGCCCGTCGAGACCGACGGTGAAACTGTCGTCACAGCCGCCCTATCCGGAAGACGAAGTGCTGGCCCGGCTGCTGTTCAACCGCGGGGCGGGGCAGCTGTCAGCGCTGGAGGCGGTGCAGCTGGCGCAGTCGGCGGCGCAATTGTCGGGCCTGTTCGGCGGGGGCCCTGGCTTTGTCGATAATGTGAAACGGTCGCTGGGTGTGGACCGGCTGGAATTCCGGGGCAGCGAGGACGGAACCGGGGCCGGTACCGTCGCCGCCGGCCGTTATATCGGGGACAACATCTATATCGGGGTGGAGCAGGAGCTGGGCACAGGCCAGAGCAAGGCCACCGTGGAATATGGCATCACCGACCATATCAAGGCGCGCGGTGAGGTCGGCACCGAAAGCAAGGTCGGCGTGCAGTTCCAATGGGATTATTGAATGGGGTGACAGGTGGCCCGCCACACCCGCAGAATGACGTTGGATGTGATCAACGCGGCGGATGCCAATGGCCGACAGGCTTTCTTCCTTCATCGACGCGGTGCGCGCCGGCCAGCCCCTGCGCCTGACCGGTGGCGGCAGCAAGCCGGGCCTGGGCCATGCGGTCACGGGCACGGCCCTGTCGCTGTCGGCCCTGTCACAGATTGTCTCTTATGAACCCGCCGAGTTGATCCTGGTGGCCGAACCCGGCGTGACGATGGTGGAGCTGCGGTCGCTGCTGTCGGCCAAGGGGCAGGCGCTGGCGTTTGAGCCGCCGGACCTGGGTCCGCTTTACGGTCGGCCCGCCGGCACAGACACGCTGGGCGGCGTGGTGGCGACGGGCCTGTCGGGGCCGGGGCGCGTGAAGGCGGGGGCCGTGCGCGACCATGTGCTGGGCATGACTGCCGTTGCAGGCGACGGGCGTGTGTTCCGGTCGGGCGGCAAGGTGGTGAAGAATGTCACGGGCTTTGACCTGCCCAAGCTGCTGACCGGTGCCCATGGCACGCTGGGTATCATGACGGAGATCGTGGTCAAGGTGCTGCCGGCGCCATCCCTGTCCAAGACCCTGGTCCTGGCGGGGATTGAGGGGGATGAGGCCAGCCGCGCCATGGCCGATGCGCTGGGGTCGGCGGCGGAGATGGGGGCGGCGGCCTTTACGCCCTCCTACCTGCCGCTGGATGGGCTGCTGCCTGACCGCACGCCCTGTGTTCTGCTGCGGCTGGACGGGGTTTCGGTGTCGGTGGCCGAAAGGTTGTCTGCGCTGGAGCGACTGTTGGAGGGCCGCGCGGCCATGGCGGTGCTGGAGGGTGACGAATCGGCGGCACTCTGGGCGTGCCTGCGCGATGTCCTGCCGCTGGCCGACCGGCCCGACCTGGATGTCTGGCGCCTGTCTGTGCCGCCCATGGCGGGGATGGGTGTGCTGTCGGGCATCAAGGCCGCCATCCCCCGCGCGCTGGGCTGGCTGGATTGGGGCGGGGGCCTTATCTGGCTGGGCCTGCCGGGGGGGATCGCGGATGCCGGGGCCGCCATCGTGCGCGGCGCGCTGGGTCCTGACGGGCATGCGACCTTGATGCGCGCGCCCGATGCGGTGAAGGCGGCGGTGCCGGTGTTTCAGCCGCTGCCCGGCCCGCTGGCCGCCCTGACGGCGCGGGTGAAGGCGCAGTTTGACCCCGCTGGCATCCTCAATCCCGGCTTGATGGGTGTGTAATGCAGACCCATTTCACCCTGGCGCAGCTGGCCGACAGCGATACGGCGGAGGCGGAGAAGATCCTGCGGACCTGTGTCCATTGCGGGTTCTGTACGGCCACCTGCCCGACCTACCGCCTGACGGGGGATGAGCGCGACAGTCCGCGCGGCCGCATCTATCTGATCAAGGATATGCTGGAAAACGGGCGCGATGCCGGGCCGGTGGAAACCCACCATATCGATCGCTGCCTGTCGTGCCTGTCCTGCATGACCACCTGCCCGTCGGGCGTGCATTACATGCATCTGGTCGATCATGCCCGCGCCCATATCGAACGCACGGCCAAGCGCCCGGTGAAGGTGCGGCTGACACGCATGGCCCTGCGCCTGACCCTGCCGCATGCGGGGCGGTTCCGTGCGGCGATGGGTCTGGCGAAACTGGCCCGACCCTTCCGCGCCTTGCTGCCGCCCGACCTGCGCGGGATGCTGGACCTGGCCCCCGACCAAGTATATCCGCGTCAGGCACAGGAAGCGCCGGGTTTGTTTCCGGCGCAGGGGCCACGGCGGATGCGGGTGGCGCTGCTGCCGGGCTGTGTGCAGCCGGCGCTGAACCCTGCCATCAATGATGCGGCCATCCGGTTGCTGACCCGGCTGGGGGCAGAAGTGGTGGTGGCGAAGGGGGTGGGCTGCTGTGGTGCCCTGACCCATCATATGGGCCATGACGGGCATGGATTCGCGGCGGCCAATATCCGCGCCTGGATGGCGGAGGTGGAGGGCGACGGTCTGGACGCCATCATCGTCACGGCCAGCGGCTGCGGCACCACCGTTAAGGATTACGGCTATATGTTCCGCGATGATCCCGTGCTGGCCGGACCGGCGGCCACCATTGCCGCCCTGGCGCGCGATGTGACGGAGGTGCTGTCGGCCCTGGGCCTGCCGGACGAGGTTCAGGCCCCCCGGCCCCTGCGCGTCGCCTATCACGCCGCCTGTTCGTTACAGCATGGCCAGAAGGTGAAGGACCCGCCGCGCGACCTGCTGCGGCAGGCTGGGTTTACCGTGCTGGAGGTGCCGGACGGGCATCTATGTTGCGGATCGGCAGGCACCTACAACCTGTTGCAGCCGGAACTGGCGGGCCAGTTGCGCGACGCCAAGGTGGCGAGCATCGAAGGGACAAAGCCTGACGTGATCGCCGCCGGCAATATCGGCTGCATGACCCAGATCGGGGCGGGCACGGCCCTGCCCATCGTCCATACGGCGCAGCTTCTGGACTGGGCGACCGGTGGGCCGGCGCCGGACGGGTTGGCGGTGTGAATGTCGCATGCGCTGACGCTTATACGACCTACGAAGCACCGTGAAATCGTAGGTCGCATAAGGGCGAAGCCCGCATGCGACGGGATCACGCCTTCGGCTTTTCCGCCGGAGCCACCTTGGGCTTGCCGGCGTTGCGCAGGACGACGGCCAGGTGGGAATGCAAGTTGGCGTTGGCGGCCAGGATGGAGCCGCTGGACAGCGGGCTTTTGCCGGGGCCAATCTCGCTGACGAAACCGCCGGCTTCGGTGACCAGCAGCAGGCCGGCGGCCATGTCCCAGGGCTTCAGGTCGGCCTCGAAGAAACCGTCGAAACGGCCAGCGGCAGTATAGGCGAGGTCCAGCGAGGCCGCACCCCAGCGGCGGATGCCCGCCACCTGGCCCATCAGGGCTTCCAGCTGCTGCAGGAACACCGGCGCATTGCCATGACCACGGAACGGGATGCCGGTCGCGATGACGCTGTCGGCCAGCTGACGGCGGGACGACACACGCAGGCGGGTATGGTTCAGGAAGGCGCCCGCACCCTTTTCGGCCCAGAACATTTCGTCATGCACGGGTTCATAGACGACAGCGGCAATGATCTCGCCGTCGCGCTCCAGACCGATGGAGATAGCCCAGTGCGGCAGGCCGTGCAGGAAATTGGTGGTGCCGTCCAGAGGATCGACGATGAAGCGGTGGGAAGCGTCCTTGCCCTTGATTTCGCCCGATTCTTCCATCAGGAAGCCGAAATCGGGCCGCGCCTTCTGAAGCTCTTCGCGCACGATACGCTCGGCCTTCTGGTCGGCGGCGGACACGAAGTCCGACGGACCCTTGCGCGACACCTGCAAATGCTCGACCTCGCCGAAATCGCGCAGGATGGCCTTGCCGGCCTTTTCGGCCGCACGGGTCATGACGTTCAGGATAGCCGAACGGGCTGCCATGGTCGAACACTCCACAATGACGAAGAAACCGAAGGCTGCCCTTGCAGCCTCACATCAGGGGGGAAGCGTATAGTCCATTCCCGCATTTTCGCGATGCGGCACCCTTGCGCAGCAGGGTTGCGGTAGATTTCGGTCAGGTTGGGAGTACCTTGATCAGGTCAAATTTCCACAGCCACATCAGCGCTCTGACACCAAACTGCGTTGATAGATTGTTATCAGACAGCAGACGGCTGACCTGTATGCCATTGGTCGGTATCGCGTCGAGCAGGCGCGACGCAAATTCCGCCTTCACCAGTCTCTCCTCAAATCCATAGTTCGACACAAAGATATCGAGGAGCTTTGGCAATCGGTCTGCGCTGTCCTCCTGCCGCGTAACGATCCAATCGCCGCTCAGCTGTGACGTGGCAAAATGGCCAAACAAGTGAAACGGATCGGCATGTTGAGGCGGTATGAACGGGGACACATTGCCATCCCTGGCCGCTTTCTCGCGCACTTCACGCAGTTGGTCCGTCAGCGCCACGTAATGAGGCAGTACCGCCGACCAATCATAAACCTCATGAGCACGTTGCCGTCCTGATGCTCCCATCGTGTGGCGGAGATCGGGATTGGTCACCAACCGTTCCAGCATTGCGTGAAGACCGCCGACATCGACCACAGTCGTCATGCTGACATTGCCAATGTATCGATCATATGTACTGTCAGCGGCAAGATAGCTGGCAATCAAATGATTCCCTGCACCGGTTGGAGGGGTGATGGTCGGAACCCTGAAGCCATCCACCCCATCCCTTACAGTATCTTTGTAACCGTCCCAATCGCTCACAATAACAGGCAGGCCGCGGGCCATGGCCTCTACCGGCGTTAAGCCAAAAGTCTCCTGAATATTGTCCGAAAGCGACATGAAGATATCTGCGGCCTGCCAGGCCTGGTCGTATTCCTGTTCAGCTGCCCCATTCGCCCAAATGAAGCGAACAGAGGGGGCAAGCCTCTTCTGCGCTTCCTCGATTGCGGCTCGCATGCCGGGGTTGGCATAGATCCCCGCTTCAATGCAGGTGATGCGATGTGTGGCCGCCAGCCGTTCCAAGGTTATGTATACGGGTCCAGGGTTGCATTTCGCATGGACCGCCAAGCGGCCAGCAAAGAGAAACACCGTCTCATCCTTGTCGACCCGTAAGTTGGCGCGGGCTGCCGTCCGTCCTGTTTGGCTCGCCGCCAGCGCTGGGGCATCGATCCCCAATGGGATCACGGGAAGGACGGGTTCGTTGAAGCGCGAGGCGCCCGTGGTGCGACGCCAGTATTCCCGCGTTTCATCATGCAGTCGCGTTACCAACGTATGTGCAGCACGCGAGGTACAGATCAGTGCGTCCCACGGTCGGAAGGGTGGCAACGCCATCGACGCGATCAGGTTCAGAACACCTTGCGACGACAATGTATGCGTGATGCCCATGATGCTGAACGCCGTGGGGCCAACCCGTTCCCGGCTAGATGCCACCTCTAAAGTGGGCGGTGCCGGGTAATATAGACTGCCGGCTTCCTTGGCAGAATTCCAGTTCGGCAAAAGTGTGCAACTAAGTGGGCCGGAGAAGCCAACCTCTTGCAATTGTATACAAAGCCTATTGACGGAATTTTCATTTTGGCAGATCGCATGTATATTTCCATTTCGCCAAAATGCGGCAACTCCGTGCAGAAAAGACTTGCCGGAAATCTGCCTACCCATGATCTTTCGATCGGTAGTGTAGCCATCTTCATTGTAGAATATGGAGAATGGCGGATTTGACATGCGTTCGGACCTGCCTTGAGATGACCTTCAGTCGATCAATCTGACCTAAAAACAAAGCGCCCGCGCGAGATAATCCGCGCGGGCGCCTGTCATATAGCGGAAGGCCGCACGGACAAATCAGTCCTTGTAGCGTTCCATATATTCGCCGGTTTCGATGTTCACCACGATCTTGGTACCGGCCTCGATATGCGGCGGAACCAGGACGCGGGCACCATTTTCCAGAACGGCGGGCTTGTAGGAGGAAGAAGCGGTCTGGCCCTTCACCACCGGGTCAGCCTCGGTGATCATCAGGACCACGGACTGCGGCAGTTCGACCGAGAGCGGCGCGCCTTCGAAGGACTGCACCACGACTTCCATGCCATCGGCCAGGAAGATCTTGCCGTCGCCGATGATGTCGCCGGAGATGGTCACCTGTTCGAAGGTCTCCTTGTCCATGAAGGTGAAATTATCATCTTCAGCGAACAGGAACGTCATCTCGTGATCGTCCAGACGAGCGCGCTCAACGGCTTCGCCGGTGCGGAAGCGCTCGATATTCTTGTTGCCCGACTTCACGTCCTTCATTTCCAGCTGAATGAAGGCGCCGCCCTTGCCGGGCTGCACGATCTGGGTGCCGGTGATGACATAGAGACGGCCGTTATGCTCAAGGATGTGACCCTTGCGCATGGTGTTCGCATTGACCTTCATGACAGGCTTCTCAAACTTTATAGGAATCGAGCGGCGCGGAACCTAACAGGTTGCCCTTCAACAGGCAAATGGCCAGTGTCCCCGCCCGCCGCATAGGCAACCGGCGGACCGTGCAAGGGCCGCAGGGCGGAATTTTAACACATCACCCGACCATTTGCCGCCTTTCCGCCGTGTTTAGGGTATAAGATAACGAGAAAGATGTTGTGCTGCGCGGATGGATGATGGTTGTGGGTGAAGGGGTTATCAACGCGGCGCTGGTGCGCAAGTTGCGGCTGATCACGGGCATCGTGGCGCTGGTGGCGCTGGTCCTGGACCAGATCAGCAAACAATGGGTGCTGACCAGTCTGCTGCCCTGTCTATCGGGGCCGCCGGGCCCGGCATGCGCCGTCAACTCCCCCTTCATTGAGGTCACGGGCTTCTTCAATATGGTGGTGGCCTGGAACTTTGGCGTCAGCTTTTCGATGTTCTACAGCCAGCATGACCTGATGCCCTTCGCGCTCAGCCTGCTGGCCGTCGGCATCTGCGGCGCGCTGCTCTGGTGGAACCGGCACAATGACCGCGCGCTGGTAGCACTGGCCACGGGCATGGTGGTCGGCGGGGCCATCGGTAATGTGATCGACCGGTTCCGCTTTGGGGCCGTCGCCGATTTCCTTGACTTTCACGTCGCGGGCTGGCACTGGCCGGCATTCAACGTGGCGGATTGCTGCATCGTGGTCGGGGTGGGCCTGTTGTTGATCGACGGGCTGTTCTCCGGCGACGAGCGGCGCTAGAGTGCCAACCGGCAATCGCGCGGGTCGGCCTCTGTTAGACTCTGCTCCTCGTTCAAAGGGTACGGATCGGACCATGGTTGTGTTGAAGCAAGTGCGCAAGGCGGCCGTTCCGGCCATCACCGTCCTGATGATGGGCGGCCTGCTGTCGGGCTGTGGCCTGTTGGGCGGGCATGACGCGCCGGATGAGTTCATGGTCGTGTCGCGCGCCCCGCTGGAGGTGCCGCCCGACTTCTCCCTGCGTCCGCCGCAGCCGGGCAGCCCGCGCCCGCAGGAAATGGAACGCGACACCCGTTCGCAGTCCAGCGTGTTTGGTGCCAGCACGGCCGGCTCCGCCGCCCTGGTCGATCCGCGCACCAATCCGCGCCAGACGTCGGGCGAAGGTGCGCTTCTGGCCCAGGCCGGTGCCGACAGCGCCAGCCCCGATATCCGCGCCATCGTCGACCGGGAGAATCCG
>CALRNG020000037.1:0-13307 GCA_943369495.1 Rhizobium sp. Q54 | reverse complement strand
CGGCCAGCTGTTTCAGGCTGAATGGCTTGGGCAGGAACTCCACCACCTCGCCGCCGCCGACGGAACTGCGGAACCGTTCCTCGGCATAGCCGGAGATGAAGATCACCTTCACGTCGGGCATGAACTCGCGCACCGCGCGGATCATGGCGGGGCCGTCCAGCTGTGGCATCACCACGTCGGTGACGATCAGGTCCACGTCCGGTCGGTCGGGGGCACGCAGCAGGTCCAGCGCCGCTTCCCCGCTTTTGGCCTCCACCACCTCATACCCTTTGTTGCGAAGGGCGCGGGCGGAGAAGACGCGGACGGCGTCTTCATCCTCCACCAGAAGGATGCGGCCCGTCCCGGTCAGGTCGGCATTGCCCTTCTCACCCTTGTCCAGGGTGGCGGCCTGCACGCCTTCCTCCTGGTATCGCGGCAGATAGATGGAGAATTTGGCACCGTCACCGGGCGCGCTGTCGACAAACACGAACCCGCCCGTCTGCCGCACGATGCCATAGACGGTGGACAGGCCAAGGCCCGTGCCCGAGCCCAGTTCCTTGGTGGAAAAGAAGGGCTCGAAGATGCGTTGCAGGTTTTCGAGCGGGATGCCCACCCCGGTATCGATCACCTCGATCACCACATAATCGCCGGGCGGCATCGTCTCGGTCGCCCGCTGCACCGGATCGGCAACTGCCAAGTTGGAGGTGACGACCGTCAGGCGCCCGCCCGTGTCCGCCATGGCATCACGGGCATTGACGCAGAGATTGATGATCACCTGCTCCAACTGCCCCTGGTCAACCTTGACCAGCCCCAGATCGCGGCCATGCAGCATCTTCAGTTCGATATTCTCACCGATCAGCCGGCGCAGCAGGTTCGACAGTTCAGCCAGAACGTCTGTCACCGAGAGGACACGCGGCTGCAAGGTCTGCTGACGCGAAAAGGCCAGCAGCTGGCGCACAAGATTGGCGGCCCGGTTGGCATTCTGCTTGATCTGCATGATGTCGGTGAAGGAATGGTCGCCCGGCTTGTGCCGCAGCAGCAGCAGGTCGCAGAAGCCGATCATGGCCGTCAGCAGATTGTTGAAATCATGCGCGACGCCGCCGGCCAGCTGGCCGATGGCCTGCATCTTCTGCGACTGGACGAACTGTGCCTCCAGGTTCTTCTGGTTGGTCATGTCGACCATATGCAGAACCAGACCACCGGCAGGTAAGCTATCGTCACGGCGGGGGTACAGATGCACAATCGGACCGTGGGCACCGCGCAACTGCGCCTCATGCGCGGGGCCGCTTTCGCCCCCGTCGCGGATAGCAGCGAGACGCTGCTGGATGGCAGTCCGCTGATCCCGCTTGAACAGGTTGGCCACCGGGCGGCCCTGGGCATCGTCCCGCGACAGGCCACTGAGCGCCAGTACCGTGTCGTTGCATTCGGCCAGCCGCAGATCGGCATCGATCAGCGCGATACCGATGGGCGCATAGTCAAAGAAACGACGGAACCGCTCTTCAATCCGGGCCAGATCACAGCGCAGCCGCTCAATCTCGGCCCTATCGTCGGCAGGTGCCGGTGCCTCCACCACATCCGGGTTGGGCACGACCGGGCTGGGCGGGGCCGCCAGCGGCACGGTCTGCCAGACCGAACAGCCGCTGAACCCGTCAAGCGGTCGTGCCGTCAGACGATACCGGCGGGCGTCGGCAAAATTGATCTCGGCATCCCCGTCCAGTCCACGCTCAACCATGGTCAGCAGGCGCTTGATCTCCAGCGGTGCCAGACCGTTACCTGCCGCTGCGCCCAGCGCCGACAGAGGCGGCTGTGTGCCTGGCTGTGCCAGATCGCGGAAGGCCGGATTATAATGCAGGGCCCGTCCATCGCTGCCGACAATGACCGTCGGCACTGCTGCCGCCTCCAGCGCGCGGGCCAGAAGGTGACGACGTTCCTCCACGGCTCCCGCCCGCTCACCCACGGTGCGAACCAACAGGATGGCGGCAAAGGCCAGAACCCCGCCCCCCAGCCAGACCGCCACCCCGCCCCGCAGACCGGCCGGCCATACGGCGGGCGGCGGCCCGTCCAGCCGGGCCAGCCAGACCATGGCGGCAACCCCCGCCAGCACCATCACCAGCGCCCACAATCCAGCAGAACGCGCGGTCGGGTTCAGGCCCGGACGGGCAACGGGGGTGGATTTACGCATGGATACACCGGTCGGGTCTGTCGGCGGGTCTCCCATCCTACACGAAGCAGAATGTCTGATGCGACAAACAGTTAGAGCTATTTTCGGTTGACCGGAAACAGCTCCGGCGGCGACTGCCGCCGCGCGGCTCGTGCCGCGTAGCGCCCAAGCCGCGGATGCGGCGCCGGCGTCTGAAGAACGGAAAAGCAAGAGCGTGTTTCCGGTCACCGGAAAGACGCTCTTGGGCAGGCGATCACCGGGGGACGGGCTTGCGCTTCATCTTGAAGACGTAGGAGATGATCTCTGCCACAGCCTTGTAATGGTCGGTGGGGATTTCCTCATTCACCTCCGCCGTTGCATAGAGGGCACGGGCCAGGGCGGGGTTGGTGATCAGGGGTACATCATGTTCCTCCGCGATTTCGCGGATGCGCAGGGCCAGATGGTCCACACCCTTGGCGACAACCGTGGGCGCGCCCATGACGGCGGGGTCATATTTCAGGGCGACGGCATAGTGGGTGGGGTTGGTCACCACCACGTCGGCGGTGGGGATATTGCCCATCATCCGGTTACGGGCGCGTTCCATGCGCAACTGACGGATCTTGCCCTTGATCAGCGGGTCACCTTCCGCCTGCTTGAACTCTTCCTTGATCTCCTGCTTCGTCATGCGCATCTGCTTCATGAACGCGTAGCGCTGATAGACATAGTCAGCGCCGGCCAGCGCCAGCAGGACAAGAATGACGGCGAAGATGATCTTGGCCGCCAGATGCTGCGTCTCCTTCACGACGTCGATGATCGCCATGTCGATGAAGTGATCAACCGAGTCCCAGAGCGGGCGCAGCATGATGTAGACAACGATGGAGACGATCACCAGCTTTGCCAGCGACTTCAAAAACTCCACCAGATTCTTCACCGAGAATTTCTGAGCCAGCGCCGGCAGAGGATTCAGGCGATTTAAATCGAGCTCCATGAATTTCTCTGTCGTCACCAGAAACCCAACCTGCACGACTGAGGCCACGACACCAGCAATCAGCAGGATGACCAGCGGCACCACCATGGAGATCAGCGTACTGGTGATCAGATCGGTGAAGACGGTTGAGAGTGCGCCACCATCCATAATGATTGCGTGCGGTTGTTCGATGAACGGCGTGATGGATGCCGATATCCGCCCAAACGACCAGGGCAGGACCATCAGGATCAGGACCAGCGAGGCGCTGAGCACGAAGAGGTGGGAGAATTCCTGCGACTTCGGGACTTGGCCTTTCTCACGCGCGTCCTGAAGCCGTTTACCAGTAGGTTCTTCTGTTTTGCTATCATCATCCTGGTCTTCAGCCATGGCGAGCCCTCCCCCTCACAGCTGCAGGATGTTGACAAGCTGCCCTTCAAACCGGGCCAGCCAGAAGGTCATCAGCGCCGTCAGGCTGAGGCCCAACAGCAACAGACCCAGCACGATCTGAATGGGCGCGCCCACGAAGAACACCTGAATTTGCGGCACCATGCGCGAGATCAAGCCAAGTCCCAGATAGAAGAGCAGGCCGATCACCGTAAAAGGGGCTGACAGCTGCATACCGATCAGGAAACTGTCGGCCAGCACACGGGTCAGATGCTGTGCCACATCACCGATCGGCAGCCACTGGCCAGGCTGAAACAGGGAATAGCTGTCCACCACCGCCAGCAGCAGCATGTGGTGCAAATCGGTAGCGAAGATCAGCATCAGGGCCAGCACGCCCAGAATGGAGGATATCGCATTGCCAGGCGACGACATGGCCGGGTTAAAGGCCTGCGCGGCCGACAGGCCCACCTGATTGGAAATGAGCATACCTGCCGTCTCCAGTGCCGACATCATCATGCGGGCAATGGTGCCCAGAAAGATGCCGATCATCGCCTCTGCAATGATCAGCAATGTGAGGTCAGCCGGGCTGGCCGGCGGCTTCGGCATCAACGGCAAGAGGATTGGCAGCAGGATGAACGATACGACCAGCGCAAATAAAAGCCGTACGCGCGGCGACACGAACTGTTCACCGTAGCCGGGCATGATCAGGAAGGCAGAACCCAGCCGCACAAAGATCATCAGAAAGGCATAGACGGACCCGCCCAGGATCGCATCCAGCGACATCAGCCGTCGTCCCCGTTATCGACGCCGGTCCCGACCGCGATAATCCGGTCCATGATCCGTTCCGTGAAAACCTTCAAATGCCCATTCATAAAGGGCAGCAGGAACACCATGGCCGTGAACAGGATCAGAATCTTCGGCACGAAGGTCAGGGTCTGTTCCTGCAATTGCGTCAGCGCCTGGAACAGGGAAATGGCAAGGCCGACCACCAGCGCGATCAGCATCAGCGGCAGGCTGACAATGATCGTGGTGAACAGCGCATCGCGCACAATCTCGATGGCTTCGGCCTCATTCATCTTGATAAACCCGACCCGCCGTCACATCGGCATGCGCAGGATTTCCTGATAGGCGGAAATCACCTTGTCACGCACGTTCACCACCGCCTGAAGGGTCACTTCGGCATTGGTGACGGCATTCACCACATCGGCCAGATCGGCCTTGCCCAGCACACCCTTGGCCGTCATCTCCTCGCCCTTGTGCATGGTCTGGATCGACTGGCCGACGGCACTTTCCAGCATGTCACCGAAGGACGGCCCGTCCGTCGGGCCGGACCGGGACGGGGCATTGAGACCGCGGGTGGCGGCACTGGCATAAGCGGCAGCGGCGCCGCTGAAGGGAACATCCATGGCTCAGTCTCTTCCGTCCGGGGGTTCGGGTCAGTCAGTTGGAACGCAGCAGGTCGATGGTACGCATGATCATGGATCGGGTGGCATCCAGCGTGTTCAGGTTCGCCTCATACGAACGCTGTGCCTCGCGCATGTCCATGCTTTCCACCAGCGAATTGACATTGGGCAGCAGCACATAGCCATCGGCATCAGCCGAGGGATGACCGGGATCATAGCGGCGCTGGAAATCACTGCGATCCACATCGATTTTCTTGACCTTGACCAGATCGGTTTCCATCTGCTTGTCCAGCGCGTTCTGGAACATCACCACCTTGCGGCGGTATGGCAGATCGCCCGGCGACGGAGCGGTGGAATTGGCATTGGCCAGATTTTCGGCGATGACGCGCAGGCGGGTGCCCTGCACCTTCATGCCGGCGGCCGATGCGGCCATCGAATTCATCAGATCCATGTTCCGGTCCCCCTAACAGCCAGCGACAGCGCGCCTTAACGCGGCGGCGTCATCGCAGTTTTCAGCATGCCAACCTGCTTGCGGTACAGGTTGGTGACGGTCTGGTACTCCATGGAGTTCTGGCCGACCTTCATCATCTGTTCTTCCAGAACCACGGCATTGCCGGCGGGAGCGGTTTCATAGGGGTTGCGTTCCTGCCCATCCTTGAAACCGGTCTTCGACATGATGGTGCCGGCCAGATGACCGGACTCGCCGCCGGCCAGCGGCATGCGGGCCGTCTCTCGCAGCTGCTTCTTGAAGTCGAACTGCACCAGATCATGGGGACGGAATTCCGGCGTATCCGCGTTGGAGATATTCTTGGACAGAACCTCCTGCCGCTGATTGTGCCAGGCCATCTTGTCCGACATCAGGCGGAATATGCCGCTATCCTTCAGATCCATGGCGAAACCCTTCTCCATCCTTGCCCATGAAGGCGCCCTGCAGACGCCCCCTACCAGACCAAATTACATGCAATTTCCGCGCCATTTTGTGGCCGTTTGGGTGGATTTAAGCCACCTCCCCCGCCTTTTGCAGGGACATAACCACGGGACCGGGGGTGGCCCAGCGGTTTTCATTCCCAACATAACGCAAGTAGGGCGCCAAGGAACGTGAAATCGAATGCGTGAAGCTGGCTCGCCGAGGACTATCGCATCTGCTAGGATGCTTTCCGCCGCAAGGGTGGTTTCGTGCCCGGAATGGCACATCCGACGAGGGTCATGCCGTTGCATCCACCGCCTGAAAGCCCCCCGCCCCGCCCCGCCCGCCGACAGGTGGCCGTGGCCCTGCGGCATGAACGGGGGGACCCGAACCTGCCGCGTGTGGTGGCCAGCGGGCATGGGGCCGTGGCCGAACAGATCCTGGAACTGGCCTTTGCCCATGGGGTGAAGGTGCGAACCGATGCCGACCTTGCGGAAATTCTTGCCGCCGTCGATGTGGAAAGCGAAATTCCCATTGAAGCCATCGCCGCTGTGGCGGAAATCCTTGCCCATGTATATCGCGCGAACGGCACGCTCAGTGAACGCGCCGGTGAACTGGACCTGAAGCCCCTGGATCGGCCAACGACGCCATGACCGACAATGCCACCATCCCCACCCTGCCCGCCCCGGACGATATCGGCCAGACGCTGGACAGTCTGCTGTCCCTCCTGACCCAGGGGGATAAGACCCTGGCCGAAGGGGAGATGGTCGATCTCTATGGTCTGGAGCGGGAGGTGAAGCCCATCCTGGACACGATCCTGGCCCTGCCGCCGCCACAGGCACGGTCCCTGCTGCCCAGGCTGGAACAGGTGATGACAGCCTTGGAGCAGGTGGCTGGCACGCTGGAGCGGGTGCATGGCGACAAACTGGGCGGGCGGGAAACGCACGCCACGCGCATCCGCGCCGCCCAGGCCTATCGCACCGGCAAGGATGTCTGAATGGACCTGGCCAATTACCTGCGCCTGATCCTGGCCCTGGGCATTGTTATGGCCTTGATCGCGGTCTTCGCGCTGCTGCTGCGCCGCTACGGCCCTGCCGCCGGGCTGGCCGTTCGCCGGAAAGGTGATAAAAGGCTGAGCGTGGTGGAAGTGATGGCGCTTGACGCGCGTCGGCGGCTGGTGCTGGTGCGGCGCGACGGGGTGGAGCATCTGCTGCTCTTGGGCATCGGGGAGGACCGGGTGGTGGAGACGGGTATCATTCCGCCGGGGGATTTCAAGGCGGCACTGGACCGCCAGGAACAGGCGGGGTCTGCACCATGAAGGCGCATCTGCTGATGCTTTTCCGCCGTTCGGCGCTGCCCCTGCTGGGCCTGATGCTGCTGTTGGCGGGGCCGGCGGCGGCACAAAGCCTGTCGCTCGACCTCGGTGACCAGGGGGCCAGCGGTACCGGCCGCATCATCCAGTTCGTGATGCTGCTGACGGTGCTGTCGCTGGCGCCCAGCATCCTGATCATGATGACCTGCTTCGTGCGCATCACCATCGTGCTCAGCTTCTTGCGCTCGGCCCTTGGCACCATGCAGGTGCCGCCCAACCAGGTGCTGGTCAGTCTGGCCATGTTCCTGACCTTCTTCATCATGGCACCGACGCTTCAGGCCTCTTACGAACGCGGCATCCGGCCGCTGATCAATGAAGAGGTGGATGAGATCACGGCCTTCAAGCGCGCCGTGGAACCGTTCCACGCCTTCATGTCCCGGCATGTGCGCGAGCGCGATTTGCAGCTGTTTATGGATATGTCCAAGACGGCGCCCGTGGCCAAGCCGGAGGATGTGCCCATCCATGTGCTGATCCCGGCCTTCATGCTGTCGGAACTGAAACGCAGCTTTGAGATCGGGTTCCTGATCTTCGTGCCATTCCTGGTGATTGACATGGTGGTGGCATCGGTGCTGATGGCCATGGGCATGATGATGCTGCCACCAGCGATGATCTCTCTGCCGTTCAAACTGATCTTCTTCGTGCTGATCGATGGCTGGTACCTGATCGTGGGATCGCTGGTGCAGAGCTTTGGGGAGATATAGCGCTCCCCGCCCTTACCCGTTATTCCGACGCGCCAGGAAGGCCAAGCGTTCGAACAGGTGGACATCCTGTTCGTTCTTTAACAAGGCACCATGCAGCGGCGGGATCAGCTTTTTCGGATCGCGCTGGCGCAGCGTTTCCGGCGACACATCCTCCACCAGCAGCAAGCGGATCCAGTCCAGCAGTTCCGACGTGCTGGGCTTCTTCTTCAGACCCGGCACGTCGCGCACCTCATAGAACAGGGTCAGCGCGTCGCGCAGCAGTTCGGCCTTCAGGTCGGGGAAATGCACCTCCACGATGCGGGCCATCGTATCGGCATCCGGAAAGCGGATATAGTGGAAGAAGCAGCGGCGCAGGAAGGCGTCGGGCAACTCCTTCTCATTGTTGGACGTGATGATGACGACGGGACGCTTGGCGGCCTTGATGATCTCCCCCGTCTCGTAGACGAAGAATTCCATACGGTCGAGTTCCTGCAACAGATCGTTGGGGAACTCGATATCGGCCTTGTCGATCTCGTCGATCAGCAGGACAGGCGGGTCCTCTGCCTCGAACGCGTTCCACAGCGGGCCCTTGCGGATATAGTTCTTGATGTCCTTGACGCGCGGATCGCCCAACTGGCTGTCGCGCAGGCGGGAGACGGCGTCATATTCGTACAGCCCCTGCTGCGCCTTGGTCGTGGATTTGACATGCCAGGACAGGAGCGGTCGGCCCAGCGCCTTCGCCACCTCCTGCGCCAGCACCGTTTTGCCGGTGCCAGGCTCGCCCTTCACCAGCAGCGGACGCTGCAACGTGATGGCGGCATTCACGGCGACGCGAAGGTCATCGGTGGCGACGTAATCCTGGGTGCCTTGGAAACGGGTCATGGTCTCTGCTGGGCTTGGGACAGGGGTTTGCGCAGCATCATTGCCGGAACGCCCCGGAATGGCTACCCTGAAAACATCGTCACGCGGAGGTCCTGAACATGCGGCAGGTACTGAACGACGTCACCACCGAACAATTGCCCGAAATTCTGCTGCGGCTTGGCATCCAGCCGGGCCAGCGCCTGCGCATCACGCTGGAGACGCTGGACGAAGATGTGACCCTGCCGGGGGATGAGGAAGAAGAGGTAGCGGCGTTCGACTGGGCGCTGGAAGAGGTGGAGCGGGCGTGAGATCAGGCTGCCACACGCGAGTGGTTTTGCAGCAGCCCAAGCGCCTCGGCGATCACGTCAGCATGCTGGCTGGCGAACTGGATATCGTAACCGACGGGATCTCCATCGGCACCTAAATCGATGATCACGTGGCGGTCTTCGTCATAACGCTGACGAACCGAAGCACCGGGGCGGATTTTAACATAAAGGCTGTCGGTCGACGGATCGTAGGAGACGGCATTGCTGCTCATGGCCCGAATTCCTCATCAGTATTGCAGGAGGAACAACGATGTCGTTTGACCGTCAAGCGCAGTTACTAAATCAAGTATCAGAGGAACTTCCAGCACTATCTCCGTTCATTAAGAACGGGCCGGCGGACATGAGAGTGGGGTCATGGAATTATAAGTCATTAAGCTTCCAACGCGGCTTCGAGTCTTTATGGAACTGTGCGGTCAAATCGCCTACGTGTTTGCTATGGTCACCTTTACTCCTACTTTGGCGTCAAAGCATCGAACTGGCAATAAAGGCCTCAATCATAGAAATCTCAGGCACCATAAAAGATAAACCAGGACATAATTTGATCAAGCTGTTCGAGCAGCTAAGAGAACTTATTATCGAATCGGGACAATCCGCTAATGATCAATATACAGAAACTGTACACCAGATGATCAAATATGCGCAATCTATCGACCCATTTGCTGACCGCTTTCGCTATCCAACATCAAAAGAAGGCACAGTTTTTGATAACATGGAAGTAGATATTGATGAAATATTTAAGGCTCATGCACTCATCGTATGTTGGTGCGAAAGCGTGGCCATGAAATAAAAATAAAACTTATCCCTTAGCACTGCTGGTATCTGAAAAAATATATCAAAACGAGAATAATTCATTTAATGATTCTAATATCCGTTATTATCTGAAATAGTTACAAATTCTCTCCAAGATTCTCCATGAAAATGGGTAAACACGGATGACACGATCAAATGTATCACAAATAGTGAGATAAAAAACAAACCTGGCACCGCAAACCCCAAAAATCTCGCAAGCCTTCCGGTATTTTTACGAGAATACATAAATACATTAACAGCAAGAAGACCGGCCCCGCATATACATATTACCGATATAAATCCGCCAGCGAATCTAGGGCTAAATACGCCTAAAATTATCATCACAATCACAAAAGCAAATGGCCAAGGTGAAAATCCTATACCGCTTGTCATAGCACCCACCTAGCGTGCAAATCTCAAAATGCAAATACCTACACAATATATAAGGAGTAAGGGTCGGCCACCATTGGCCGACCCTTCACCAGCTCTCAAGCCCCCAGCGCTGCTTCCACCGCCGCGATGGCGTCGGCTGCCTTGTCCCCATCCGGTCCGCCGGCCTGGGCCATGTCGGGGCGGCCACCGCCGCCTTTGCCGCCCAGGGCCGCTGCCGCGACGCGGACGAGGTCCACGGCGCTGGCCTTGCCCACCGCATCCTCGGTCACGCCGACCACGACGGAGGCCTTGCCGTCGGCCACGGCAATGGCGACGACGACGCCCGTGCCCACCTGCTTCTTCAACTCATCAGCAAAGGGCTTCAGGTCCTTGGCCGGCAGGTCGGCGACGACGCGGCCGATGAAGCCCAGGCCGTTGATCTGCTTGACTTCTGACGCCCCGCCGGACCCACCGCCGCCCAGCGCAACCTGACGGCGCAGATCGGCCAGTTCCTTTTCCATCTTGCGGCGTTCATCCAGCAGGCTGGTGACCTTGGCCACCACGTCGCCCGCCGGCACCTTCAGCGCTTGCGCGGCGTCCAGCAGGCGGCCTTCCTGCTGTTCCAGATAGGCCAGCGCGCCGGCACCGGTCAGCGCCTCAATCCGGCGGATGCCGGCGGCGACGGCCCCTTCGGACACGATCTTGAACAGGCCGATATCGCCGGTGCGGCGGACATGGGTGCCGCCGCACAGTTCGACGGAGAATTCCTTGTTCCCGGCCTCGTCCACACCACCCATGGAGACGACGCGCACCTCCTCGCCATATTTCTCCCCGAACAGGGCCATGGCGCCAACGGCGATGGCGGCGTCGGGGGTCATCAGGCGGGTGGTGACCTCGCTATTGCCACGGATGCGGGTATTCACCGCCGCCTCGACATCGGCCACATCATTGGCGGCCAGCGGCGTGGGCTGGGAAATGTCGAAACGCAGACGGTCGGCGGAGACCAGCGAACCCTTCTGCGTGACATGGTCACCCAGACGGCGGCGCAGCGCCTCATGCAGCAGGTGGGTGGCGCTGTGGTTGGCGCGGATCGCCCCCCGGCGGCTGCCATCCACCTTCAATTCCACGGCATCGCCAATGGCCAGCGTGCCCTTGGTGACGATGCCGACATGGGCGAACACCGCGCCCAGCTTCTTCTGCACGTCGCGGACGGCAATCTCGGCACCCTTGGCGGAAATCATGGCGCCGGCGTCGCCGACCTGACCGCCGCTTTCGCCATAGAACGGGGTCTGGTTGACGACAACCAGAATCTCGGCCCCTTCGGCGGCACTGGTCAGGCGGTTGCCTTCCTTGTCCAGGATGGCGGTCACCGCACCTTCGGCGGCCTCGGTATCGTAGCCCAGGAACTCGGTCGCCCCGACCTCGTCCTTCAGTTCGAACCACACGCGCTCCGTCGCGGCCTCACCCGAGCCGGCCCAGGCGGCGCGCGCCTTCTTTCGCTGTTCGTCCATGGCGGCGTTGAAACCGTCGACATCGACCGGACGGTTGCGGGTGCGCAGCACGTCCTGGGTCAGGTCCAGCGGGAAGCCGTAGGTGTCATAGAGCGTGAAGGCGACATTGCCGGGCAACGCCTGACCTTCAGCCAGGGGGGCCTCCGCCTCGTCCAGCAGCTTCAGGCCGCGGTCCAGCGTTTGCTTGAAGCGGGTCTCTTCCAGGCGCAGCGTTTCGGTGATCAGCGCCTGGGCGCGGACCAGTTCGGCGTAATGGCCGCCCATTTCGCGGACCAGGGCCGGCACCAGCCGGTGCATCACGGGATCCCGGGCGCCCAGCATATGGGCATGACGCATGGCGCGACGCATAATGCGACGCAAAACATAACCGCGCCCTTCGTTCGAGGGCATGACGCCATCGGCGATCAGGAAGGAGCAGGAGCGCAGATGGTCGGCGATGACGCGGTGCGAGGTGGCCTGCGGCCCCTTCAACGACGCGCCCGTCGCCTCTGCCGACGCCTCCAGCAGGCCCTGGAACAGGTCGATATCGTAATTGTCGTGCACGCCCTGCATGACCGCGGCCAGACGTTCCATGCCCATGCCGGTGTCGATGGAAGGCTTGGGCAGCGGCACACGCTCGAACCCGCCATCCTTGGACGGCAGTTGTTCATACTGCATGAACACGAGATTCCAGATCTCGATGAAACGGTCGCCATCCTGGTCCGGGCTGCCCGGCGGGCCGCCTTGGATGTGCGCGCCATGGTCGTAGAAGATTTCCGAGCAGGGGCCGCAGGGGCCGGTATCGCCCATCATCCAGAAATTGTCCGACGTCGGAATGCGGATGATACGGTCGTCGGGCAGGCCTGCGATCTTCTTCCACAGGTCAAACGCCTCGTCATCATTATGGAAGACGGTGGTCGTCAGCTTGTCTGCCGAAATGCCGAATTCCTTGGTGATCAGGTTCCAGGCCAGCTCAATCGCGTCGGCCTTGAAATAATCACCGAAGGAGAAGTTCCCCAGCATCTCAAAGAAGGTGTGATGGCGCGCCGTGAAGCCGACATTGTCCAGGTCATTATGCTTGCCGCCCGCGCGCACGCATTTCTGCGAGGTGGTGGCGCGGTTATAGGGGCGCAGTTCCTGGCCTGTGAAGACATTCTTGAACTGCACCATGCCGGCATTCGTGAACATCAGCGTCGGGTCATTGCGCGGGACCAGCGGCGAGCTGTCGACAATGGCGTGGCCGTTCTTCCCGAAATAGTCGAGGAAGGTGGAACGGATTTCGTTGACGGTCTTCTTGGACATGGGATGACGGCCTGGCAGCTGCTTGGGATCGCGACGATATGGGGTGTGGGTTTTACCGTGGCCAGTGCCGCCCTGTCCATGCCCGCCTTTCCATGGGGGCCATGCCGGGGGGCATAAACGCGCCAATGACGGTCAGATGCAACATCGTGAAACACAAAACAAAGTGTGTTGCGCGGACCATCGGGATCAAAGCGCCCCGAAAAGCAAAAGGGAGGCGGTTTCCCGCCTCCCTTTTTTGAACTGTTATCGCGTGCGATCCGGCATCATTCCGGGGTGGCCGCATCCGCGTCGGTTTCCGGCGTACCCATCATGGCGCCGGCCACGATGCCGGCATT
>CALRNG020000036.1:0-13432 GCA_943369495.1 Rhizobium sp. Q54 | reverse complement strand
CGCAGATCAGCACGCCGGACGTGGCCCGCCCATCGGCCAATGCTGTGGCGACGGCGTCGGCAAAGCTGGGATAATCCACCGAGTCCGGCCCGTTGGTGCCCAGGTCGAGAACGGTATGGCCGGCGGCGCGCAGCTGTTCGGCCAGAACGGATTTCAGTTCCGGACTGGCGTGATCGCCGGCAATCGCGATGGTCTGGACAGCCATATTCCACCCTTACCGGGCAATGAGGCCCGGCACCCCTGAAAACAGAGAAGCAACCCCATCATTGGGGGGTCGATGTCGGGCAGGACCCTAGCAGAAGTGTCGGCGTCACACCAGTTCCCGCCCAGAGCCTTCAAAGCAGCCCGGCCTTGCCCCCGGCGCGCGCCTTATCAGGTCGTTGCGGAGGTGAAAGTATATTTGTAATAGAAATATTTGAAACATACCGACGGCAAATGGCGTTCTGTCATTCTGAAGGACCATTTCCCGGCATAATGAAAGCCTTATAAGAAGTAAAATGAAACAATCGAAATGATCGAGGCCAGCTTTTTTGATAAACTTTTAGATATATATTAATGTCCATTCGCCAATCCCATCAACGCAGATTAGAGATCAATGACTTATCAATCAATTATGCCGTTGAATTGACGTTGTGGAACGATTCAAAGTAAAAAACTTCACACTCTTCAACGCTTCCTTGTTGACATGCGACCGCACCCATGCGAAGCGTCCGTTCATAGTTGATTAACCGTTCAGGAATGTTGGGTACAATGGAACAGCATGGGAATGAGGTGTTGACGGGGGATTTGCTGCGCATGACGGCGGAGATCGTATCCGCCTATGTCGGCCAGAACACGCTGCCGACGCAGCAATTGCCGGAGGTCATCAACTCCGTCTATGTCACGTTGACGGGGCTGCAGGGCTTACCTGTCGAGGCGCCGAGCGAGCCGGCCCGCCCGGCGGTACCGATCAAGAAGTCGGTCACGCCGGAATATATCGTCTGCCTCGAAGATGGTAAGAAGCTGAAGATGCTGAAGCGGCATCTGCGCTCCACCTATCACATGACCCCGGACGAGTACCGTGCCAAGTGGGGCCTGCCGCCGGACTATCCGATGGTGGCCCCCAACTATGCCGCACAGCGGTCGGAGTTTGCCAAGAAGATCGGTCTGGGCCGTGGCGACACGCGCAGCGCCAACCGCCATCGCGGGTAACGTTAATCTCTCTTGATCGTGACGGATCAAAAGAGATTTCGAGTTCCCTCAGTCGCCGGGCGGGCGCATCCGCGCCCTTGGCTCACGGCGCACGAGCGCCGAGCTGACGGTCGCCAGCCTTCAAACTGCCAAAGGTCAAGCCTTCGGCAGTTTGGTATTATACCCGCGGCTTGAAATGCTGACGCATCAGCATTTCAAGCTTCGGCGGCATGGGCCGCCGCCGCGCCAGTCGGCGCGGATACCAACGGTCAAAAATTTTGACCGTTGGTATTACAGCCCGGACAAATGTTATAAGGGCCGCACGGAACATGTCTTCCGTGCGGCCTTTTTCTTTGAAACAAACGTTGTGCTGTCCACGGGCCCGAAATGTCCGCGTGTGGTCAGGTCTGGCCCTTGCGCAGAACATAATTCAGTTTGGCCAGGGCATTGCGGGCCAGAACCATCTTCCCTGCGCTGGCCGGACCCTGGATGATGACTTCGGTATTGGTGGCGGGGTCAATGGCGCTGACCCGCACGATATTGCCGACCGGGTGCATCTCGATCAGCACATCTTTTTCATTCAAGGGCGGCCGTGGCATAGCCCTACCCCACGATCAGAGCGGCCCCGACGACGCATAGGCGCCGTAGGACAGCGATGACGTCCAGAACCGCTCCAGCGTCCGCATCGTCTCGTTCGCGCGGGTCAGCTCCTCCGCCGACAGGCCCGATTTGTCCAGTGCCTCCACCTGACGGGAGAAAAGTTCGGAAACCCGGTCGCGCAGTTTCAACCCCTTGTCCGACAGCCGGACGCGGACGGAGCGGCGATCATGCGTGGAACGTTCCTGGGTCAGGTACCCGTTCTCATGCATCTTCTTCACGTTGTAGGAAACGTTGGAGCCCAGATAATAGCCCCGCGCCGTCAGTTCGCCGACGGTCAATTCATCATCGCCGATATTATAGAGAATCAGGCTCTGGACATTGTTGATGTCCTGCATCCCCAAACGGTCCAGCTCGATCTTCAAGACTTCGAGAAAATGGCGATGCAGCCGCTCGATAAGCAGGATGCTGTCGTAATAGGGTTGCCGCAATGCCATCTCCATTGGTCCCTTACGCCCGCGTGCGTGAAACTTCACCGGCGATAACGACCGCCTTTTATCACGAACCGGGCCTCTGCCTAGTCAAAAACCATACTCCCTTCGGGACAACAGGGCATAAAATAACCGTGCTACGTAACAAAATGCCAGAACTCTCGCGTGACAGGGCACGGGTACGGGGGCTCAGGCCCCGCGCTTTGCCCCCAGCTTGGCCCGTGCCATGTTCAAGGATACGGACAGGGCCTGACCGATCTGCCCGCCATCGCCCTTGATGTCGTCGCGCACCAGCACATGCATGGCATCGATATGCAGGCCGACAACCGCCAGCTGCGCCACGCTGGGATTGGCGATGGGGACCAGGAAGTGGTTGAGTGAATTGGCAAAATCCGACAACAGGTCATAACCGAAGGTCTTGCCCAGCGTCATGATGCCGTCGCTGATCTTGATCACGCGCTTCAGATGGGCGGGGCGATTGTCCACATCCGTCATGGCCCGGCGATAGGCGTCCTGCAACTCACTCAGGTCGACGCGTGTCTGGGTGATGTGGGCGTCCGACATGCGCGCGACATGCGTGCTGGCCCGCGCCAGGGCAGCCGGATCGATCATCCCCGGCTTGCCATCGGCGGAACCGCCCACTTTCTCGCGCAGCTTGTTCGGCCGCTTTATGATCTCGACCACCGGCACGCGGGCGTCGGGCTTCAGATTGTCATTCATGCGCTTGCACGCTGGGCATCGGCCACCGCCGACACCTCAGCCTCCCCATCGATACTCTCCGGCGGATTCTCCACAGAACTGCCCTGGCTGTCGATAACCATATGCGCCCCTTCATCAACAACCCTGACATCTTCAGGGCTCATCAGGCGGCGATCGGGGCTTTCATGGGGCAGGGTCTGACGCCGGCGATCGGGGCCAAAGTAATTGGGCGCCCGCACAAAGGCGCGCGGCTTGTCGATGATCGACAGCAGACGGCTGGCGACATTGATGACCGACATGGGCTTGGCCAGATACTCGGTCACGCCGCTGTCGCGGGCCAGACGCACGGCGGCCTCATCCGCCTCCCCGCTCATCATCACGACAGGCAGGAAGCGGATCTTGTCGCTTTCATGCTCACGCACCCATTTCAAGAGACCGATGCCGTCCATCGGTTCCATCAGGTGATCGGCGAAAATGATGTCCACGTCGCGACCGGCGGTGCTGTCCATCTGGGCGGAAACGTCGAGGATAGCCATCGCCTCTTCCCCGTTATCGGCCTGCAAGACCTTGCCGATCCCCAGTGCCTTCAGGATCGTGACCATGATGGAGCGCACGAAACGATTGTCGTCCGCGATCATCACGGACAGCCCGTCGAACCGATAATACTTGCCGCTGGAAGGAGGTTTCGACATCGGTTCAGGGGTTCCGCGCAAGGCCGCCCCGGGCGGGGTATACGGTTACAGCTATCGTCATCCTGACGGCGAAATCAAGCACTGAGAGTATCACCCAAAGCATAAGTTCAGCCGTTTCCAGTGCGGAAGCACTCATTCATGTTGTTATTTATATAGCGTTAACATGGTCATCCATGCGTTTGTACCCATGCTACCCTATGCGGAAACGCTGGTTTCCAATAAAGTCGATCTGCGTAAACAAAACATTAAACAAGCAATGAATACGTTTGCGAAAGGCCAATATGACCAGAACTGTCGTGATAGTTGAAAGCCGGCGCTGGACACAAAGCGCCAATGCTTGGGATCATTGGGCCGACGGTATGGCCAACCCTGCCGACCGGATCAACCAGCCGCTTCTGGACCTTGCCGATGCCCATGCTGGGGCGCGGGTGCTGGATTTGGCCGCCGGGGTGGGGGAGCCGTCCCTGACACAGGCGCAGCGCCTTGGCCCTGACGGTATGGTGGTGGCCAGCGACCTGGTGCCGGCCATGCTGTCGGGACTCGGGCGGCGCGCCGTGGGTCATCTGCATCCGCCCTGCCCCGTGGCCGCCGACATGACCGCCCTGCCCTTTGCCAGCGCCGGATTCGACCGGATTCTCTGCCGCTTCGGCCTGATGTTCGTGCCGGACCTGTCGGCAGCGCTGGCGGAGATGCACCGGGTGCTGCGCCCTGGCGGGGCCGCGGTCCTGGCCGTCTGGGGCCGGCGGGCCGGAAACAGCCTGTTCGACCATCTGGGGCGGGTTCTATCGCACGACCATGGCCCCCTGGCGGATGCCCTGCTTTCCCCGCTTTTCCTTTTCGCCGACCCGGGAAACCTGCTGCACCAGGCCGAAAGTGCCGGTTTCCGCCATGTCCAGGCTCAGACATTGACCTTCACCACAATGGCCAGGGTGGAGCATCCTTTCTGGCTTCCCACGCTGGAGATGGCGTTCAGCCCCCTGGTGGGACCGATGGCGCCCGACAGGCGCGCCGCCCTGCATGACCGGATCGCGGCTGACTTCGCCGCCGGCGCCGATCCGCAGGGCCGATTTCCGGTTCAAATGGAGGTTCATCTGCTGCGGCTGGAAACATGATTAACGAAATGTTATATATCGGATTGATGCACTGCTTGACTACAGGCTGGTTATCCCTATCGTGCCGGTACTGTCAGACAGGTGTGTGATGATTGATGTAAAGACCTTGTGCCTCGGTGTGTTGAGCCGTGGCGATGCCTCCGGCTATGAAATTCGCAAGGAATTCGAAGAAGGTCCGTTGAGCCATTTCAGCGATGCGGGCTTCGGGTCGATCTATCCGGCGCTGAAGCGGCTGCTGGATGATGGTCAGATCGTGATGCTGCCGCATAATGGCGATGGGCGACCGGACAAGAAACTGTATCGAATCACGCCGGCGGGGCGGCATGCGCTGTACCAGGCGCTGATCCGGACGCCGGCTGCGGACAAGCTGCGCTCCGACCTGATGTTCATCCTCAGCTTCGGCCATCTGCTGCCACCCCGCCATCTGGACCGGATCATCGGCGACCGGATCAGCGATTACCGCCAGATGATCGCCACCCTGGAAGTGGAGGGCAGCACAGCCCATCGCACGCCCGGTGAGCGATTCGTCGAGGGCATGGGGCTGGCCATCTACCGTTCGGTGGCGCTGTATCTGGAAGAACACCGCCATGAGCTGGTGGCGGCGGCGCTGATGGAAAGCCAGGTGGCGTGACGTAGGGCGTAGGTCAGGTCGGACCGAAGGTCCGCCCTGACAGGTACGGATATAAGCCTTTTCTGTCAGGGCGAGGCTCCGCCTCGACCTGACCTATGGTTGATCCGCGATATCCGTGGTCACCGCATGACCGCACAGGTGCGGTCGCGGCACTGGATCAGGACGAAGCCGTCCTTGGGCGTGGCACAACTGACCTTGTACAGGGTTTCGCCGAGCCGGCCCGTGACCTGCTTCATTACTTCCAGCTTGGTGGGCTTGCAGTTGGCGGACTGCGCCGCCTCCCGCGCTTCGGCCTGCTGGGCGTGGGCGGGCAGGGCAGAGCACAGCAGGGCCGACACCAGCAACAGGTGCCGCATCACGGCTTTTTACGCTGGGTGAAGGCGGCGGCCAGGGCCTTCAGATTGTCGGCCTGTTCGTGGCCATCGTCCGGCGGCGGCGCGGCCCCGCCGCCTGTCCCCATGCGGGCGATGATGGCATCCAGCATCTGGGGCGACAATTTCTTAGGCCCCGAGGAAGGCCGCGCGGCGCGAACCACGCCCTGACCAGGGGCCGGTGCGGCGGTGGTGACGGAGCCGCCACGGGCCACACGGTCCACAGCACTGCCGGCAATGGCCTTCAGGAACGGCTTGCACAGGCCGCGCAGCAATTGCTCATCATCCAGCGCCCAGGCGATCAGCACACGCTGCGCCTGACTGCGGCTGCCCTGTGCGGCCTTCAATGCCTCACGGATCTTGAGCGTGACATAGGTGTCGCTCATGGCCCGGTCCTCCTGGATGGATCATGGGGACAGAGTAGCGAAGGCCACCCGTCATCCCCAAGCAAAATCAAAGGGCCGCCTGAACCTCGGCTGCCGTCGGCATCGCCGTGCCGGTGCCGATGCGGGTACAGGCGATAGAGGCCGCGACATTGGCATAGCGCATGGCGCCCGCCAGATCATCGCCTGCCGCCAGACGGGCCGACAGGCTGCCCACGAAGCAATCACCGGCCCCGGTGGTGTCCACGGCCACCACCTTGCGACCCGGCACCAGGGTTTCCCCCTCCGCCGTCACGGCCAGGGCCCCGCGCACGCCCAGCGTGGCGATGATCACCTGATCCGGGCGACGCAGCAGGCGGCGGGCCGTGGCGGCGATATCGGCCACCGCTGCATCACCCGACAGGTCCACGCCCGCGAAATGGCCCAGCTCCGTCTCATTCACCACCAGGATATCGGTATCGGTCCACAGGCTGTCGGGCGCGTCATCCAAGGCCGGGGCCGCGTTCAGCAGGGTGCGCGCACCGGCCACCCGGCCCTTCGCGAACAGAGCGGCGATGGTGGTGCGCGGCACCTCGAACTGGCTGACCAGGATGTCGCCGGGCGACAGCGTCAGGCCGTCGGCATCGGCGGGTCCGATCTGCCTGTTGGCGGCGGGGATGACGACGATGCGGTTCTCCGCCGTGGCATCCACCAGGATCAGCGCCGATCCCGTCGCCTCATCGGCTGAGCGCCCGACATGGGTGGCATCGATGCCCTTTTCGGCGAAGAAGGACAGGATACGGTCACCGAACATATCCTGCCCGACCTTGCCCACGAAGGAGACGGGCACGCCTTGCTGCCGGGCCGCCACAGCCTGGTTCAGGCCCTTGCCACCGGGCATCAGCTGTACCGTGTCGCCATTCACCGTCTCCCCCGCCTTGGGCGCGCGGACCATGGTGGACAGGATGTCGTAATTGATGGAGCCGATGACGGTGACCTGGGCCATGGGGCTTTCTTTCTTGGTTGAGCGTTCCTTCGTAGCGCGTCCGGGGACGGCGTGGAAGCCTCACTCATGCCCCCACGGGGCCGGCGGGGCGGTGACGGGTTTGGTCAGGTCGAAGACCATACGCACCACCCGGCCCGGACGGGACAGTTCGTAGGTGAAACGCCCCTGCCCCTGTTCCAGCGCCCAGACATTTTGCTGCGCGCCGGGCGGCAGCTTATTGTCGGCAAACAGGGTTTTGGAGAAAGTGTCGGCGGGGAAGTCCTGGCGCGCGGCAGTGCCGGGGGCGATGGTGTCGCCGCCATATTGCGTGACCTTATCCTCCGTCCCGTCGGCATGGCGGTGATCATGCTTCAGGCGCAGGCCCGTTTGGGTGCGGGTGACGATCCAGGTGCGCGACCGGTCCTCCCCCACATGCAGGGGGATACGCACCTCCCCCGCCTTGCATTCACGCACATGCATGACCAGCCGCTTGCCCACAAACGGATCATTGGCAGCCCCGCCCTCATTCATGGTGATGGTGCCCTCAAACGCCTTGCCGCAATGGGGCTGCAGCGCGGCCAGGAAATCATCCGCCGGGGCGGCGACGACCGGCAGGGCCAGCAGCAGCGAGAGGGTTGCCAGAATGTTTCGGATGCGCATGGACCCCACCTGTATCTTGATTATTCTTGAGCCGAAATGAAATGGCCCACCCCGCCATTCAGCGAGGTGGGCCGATCTTAACTGACGGATGATCCCGGTTACAGCCGTTCGATGACCATGGCGATGCCCTGGCCGCCGCCGATGCACATGGTGATCAGGCCGTAACGGCCGCCGGTGCGCTCCAGCTCATACAGCGCCTTCACCGTGATGATGGCGCCGGTGGCGCCGACGGGGTGACCCAGCGAGACGCCGGAACCATTGGGGTTCACCTTGTCGGCCGGGAAACCCAGCAGCTTGGACACGGCACAGGCCTGCGCGGCAAAAGCCTCGTTGCTTTCGATCACATCCATATCGGCAACGCTCAACCCGGCGCGGGCCAGGGCGATGGGCACGGCATGGACGGGGCCCAGGCCCATCAACTCCGGCTCAACCCCGGCATGGCCCCAACTGACGATGCGGGCCAGCGGCTTGGTTCCGCGCTTGGCAGCCTCAGCGGCGGACATCAGGACCACAGCGGCGGCACCGTCATTGACGCCGGACGCGTTGCCGGCGGTGACGGAACCGTCCTTCTTGAAGACGGGCTTCAGCTTGGCGAAGTCAGCCTCGGTCGCGTCGGGCCGGAAATGTTCGTCCGTGTCGAACAGCTTGGTGCCGCCCTTGACCTTCACTTCCACGGGCAGGATTTGCGACTTGAACCGGCCCTCAGCGGTGGCGCGGGCGGCACGGTGGTGGCTTTCCAGTGCCAGCGCATCCTGGGTCGCGCGGTCAATGTCATGGCGGGCGGCGACATTCTCCGCCGTGATGCCCATATGAATCTTGTGGAACGGATCGGTCAGGGCCGTCACCAGGGCGTCGACGACGGCGGCATCGCCCATGCGCTGGCCCCAGCGGACCGAGGGCATGATGTGCGGCGACCGGCTCATGCTCTCCGCCCCGCCCGCGACGGCGACGTCGCATTCACCCAGCGTGATCATCTGGGCGGCGGAGATGATGGCCTGCACACCGGAACCGCAGAGGCGGTTCAAGGTCAGGGCGGGGGTCTGCACCGGGACGCCGGCATTCACGGCGGCCACGCGCGCCAGATAGGCGTCCTGCGGGCCGCTGGGGATCACCTGCCCCAACACCACATGCTGCACATCGGCAGGGGAGATGCCGGCACGGGCGACGGCTTCCTTGATGATCAGCGTCCCCAGGTCGGCGGGGGCATGATCCTTGAGGCTCCCCCCGAAGCCGCCGATGGCGGTGCGGGTGCCGGCAACGATGACGATTTCGTTCAAGCTGCTCACGGGTGATCCTCCGGATTCATTTATTTTGCGGTGCAGCAAGTTACGTGATCGGTAGTGGACTGACAACCACTACAAAGATCAAGGGCGGGGAAGCTCCAGCCTCCCCGCCCCCGATAAGCCCTCACTTGCCTGTGAAGTTGGGCGGACGCTTTTCGGCGAAGGCGGCCATGCCTTCCTTCTGATCGGCCAGCGCGAAGGTGCTGTGGAAGACGCGGCGTTCGAACAGCAGGCCCTCCGTCAGGGTGGCCTCAAAGCTGCGGTTCACGGCCTCCTTGGCCATCATGGCGGCGGGGCGCGACATGGCGGCGATCTTCTCCGCCGTCTTCATCACCTCATCCATCAGGTCGGCCAGCGGGACGACGCGGGCGACCAGGCCCGACCGTTCCGCCTCGGCTGCGTCCATCATGCGGCCCGTCAGGCACATTTCCATGGCCTTGGCCTTGCCGATGGCGCGGGTCAGACGCTGGGTGCCGCCGGCACCGGGGATGGTGCCGATGGTGATCTCCGGCTGGCCGAACTTGGCATTGTCGGCGGCGATGATGAAGTCCGCCATCATCGCCAACTCACACCCGCCGCCCAGGGCATAGCCGGCGACGGCGGCGATGGTCGGCTTGCGGCAGGTGGCCAGACGGCCCCATTTCTTGGTGATGAAATCGTTCAAATAGGCATCCATGTAGGAGAAATTCATCATCTCCTTGATGTCCGCCCCCGCCGCAAAGGCCTTTTCAGAGCCGGTGACGACGATGACGTTGATCGCCGCATCATCCTCAAAGGCGTTCAGCGCCTTTTCCATGTCGGTCACCAGACCGTCGGACAGCGCGTTCAGCGCCTTGGGCCGGTTCAGCCGGATGATGCCGACGGCGCCCTTGGTCTCCACCAGGATGTTTTCGTAGGTCTCGGTCATTTGCGTGGCAACCTTGTTGGTCGTTGAAATGGATCAGGCGGCACCCGCCAGCACCCGCCGCGCGGCCTCGGCAATCCAGCCGCTGCGGGTCAGCTTCTGCCGGCTGGCCTCGGCATCGACGCGGGCCAGCAGCCCCTCATCGATGGAAAGATTGATGCGCACAGCCCGGCCCGGCATCTCCACCCGGACCAGGATCGTGGCATAGACGGCAATATCGGGATCAGCCACCACCTGCTCCAGCGCTGTCGGCACCGGAATCGGGTCGCGATCCTCATGCAGGCCGGCAAGATGCAGCGACAGCGCCTCCTCGGCCTCTGCCGCCAGTTCCGCCATGGTGGCAGCGGCCGAGACACAGCCGGGCAGATCGGGGAAAAAGCAGCTGAACCCGTCAGCCGTCTGTTCCACAATGGCGGGGTAATAGTGGATGCTCATACCCTCCCTCACCCTTCCTTGCCAATCTTCAACCCGGCCTGTTTCTCAATACTGCGTATTGTGCCGATGGCCAGGTCCCGCTTGGGATGCGGCACGGTGACCCGGCCCTTCTTCACCGGATGCCGGAATTGCAGATGGCTGCCCCCATTGCTGGGGACCTGCATCCAGCCGTCAGCCACCAAGGCTCGGATGACATCCCTGCTATTGAACGGCATTACGGCTCCCGTTCCAAAAGTGTGTAGAGATTACACAACAATTGCCAGGGCGTCACCCCCCACCCAGCAGCCGGCGGGCGATGATCACGCGCATGATCTCGTTGGTGCCTTCCAGAATCTGGTGGACGCGCAGGTCGCGCAGGATGCGTTCCACCGGATATTCGCGGATATAACCATAGCCGCCATGGAGTTGCAGCGCATCATTGGCGACCGTGAAACCGGCATCGGTGGCGAAACGCTTGGCCATCGCGCAATAGAGCGTGGCGTCAGGGTGGCCGGCATCCAAGGCCGCCGCCCCGCGATGGACCATCAGGCGGGCGGCCTCAAGCTCTGTGGCCATGTCGGCGAACTTGAACTGCAAAGCCTGAAACTCGTTCAGCTTTTTGCCGAACTGCTGGCGTACCTCCATATGCGCGCGGGCGGCCTCCAGGCAAGCACGGGCGCCGCCGAGCGAGCAGGAGGCGATGTTGAGGCGCCCCCCATCCAGGCCCTTCATGGCGATCTTGAAGCCATCGCCCTCGGCCCCCAACCGGTTCGATACCGGGACACGGGCCCCTTCAAAGATCACCTGGGCCGTGGGCTGGCTGTTCCAGCCCATCTTCTTTTCCTGCTTGCCGAAGGACAGGCCGGTCGTGCCCTTTTCCACCACCAGACAGGAAATACCCTTCGGCCCCGGCCCGCCGGTGCGCACCATCACGACATAGATGTCCGATGCCCCGCCGCCGGAGATGAAGGCCTTGGACCCGTTCAGGACATAGTGGTCGCCATCACGCTCTGCCTTGGTACGCAACGACGCGGCGTCGGAGCCGGCCCCCGGTTCGGTCAGGCAGTAGCTGGCGAACTTCGCCATGGAGAACAGGTCGGGCAGCCATCTGGATTTCTGATCACCGTTGCCGAACGTATCGATCATCCAGGCGGCCATATTGTGGATGGAGATATAGGCCGCCGTGGAGGGACAGGCCGCCGACAATTCCTCAAACAGGATGGACGCATCCAGCCGGCCCAGGCCGGTGCCGCCGGACGCTTCCGAACAATAGATGCCGGCAAAGCCCAGTTCCGCTGCCCGGCGCAACGTATCGACGGGAAAGATATGGTGTTCGTCCCATTCACCGGCAAACGGGGCCATATGTTCAGCCGCGAAGCCGCGGGCCAGATCCTGGATGGCGCGTTGATCCTGGGAAAGATCGAAATCCATCGGGGGGTCCTGTCGAAAATAAAGAAGATACATCCCTTATACGTCATCCCGGTGCCAAGCCGGGATGACGAGAAGATGGGGGATGAGAAGAGGAAAGATCACCCCATTGTCGGGATGACGAACGATGCGCCGGAGCGGATGCCCGACGGCCAGCGCTCTGTCACGGTCTTGGTCTTGGTGTAGAAACGCACGCTGTCCGGCCCATGCTGGTTCAGATCACCGAAGCCCGACCGCTTCCAGCCGCCGAATGTGTAATAGGCCAGCGGCACTGGCAGCGGTACATTGATGCCGACCATGCCGACATCGACACGCGCCGCGAAATCGCGGGCCGTATCGCCATCGCGGGTGAAGATGGCGACGCCATTGCCATATTCATGGTCGGTCGGCAGCGACAGGGCCGTTTCATAATCCGGGGCGCGGACGATGGACAGGACAGGACCGAAGATTTCTTCCTTGTAAATCCGCATGTTGGTGGTCACGCGGTCAAACAGGACACCGCCGACATAATAGCCACCTTCATAGCCCTGCAGGTTCACGTCGCGGCCATCGACCACCAGTTCGGCCCCTTCCTGCACGCCAATATCGACGTAAGCCTTCACCTTTTCCATATGCTGACGGGTGATGACGGGACCGAAATCGGCCTTCTCATCGGTAGAGGGGCCGACACGCAGGGTGCGCACGCGCGGGGCCAGCCGTTCAACCAGGGCATCCGCCGTCTTCTCGCCCACCGGCACGGCCACCGAAATGGCCATGCAGCGTTCACCGGCAGAGCCATAGCCCGCACCGATCAGGGCGTCGGCCACCATGTCCAGATCGGCGTCGGGCATGATCAGGGCGTGGTTCTTGGCCCCGCCAAAGGCCTGCACCCGCTTACCCTTGGCCGTGCCACGGGTATAGATATATTCGCCAATGGGGGTGGAGCCGACAAAGCCGATGGCCTTGATATCCGGATGGTCCAGGATGGCGTCGACCACTTCCTTGTCGCCATTCACGACATTCAAGATGCCCTTGGGCAGCCCCGCCTCATACATCAGCTCGGCCAGCATCAGCGGCACCGAGGGATCGCGTTCCGACGGCTTCAGGATGAAGGCATTGCCACACGCAATGGCCGGGGCGAATTTCCACATCGGGATCATGGCGGGGAAGTTGAACGGCGTGATGCCGGCCACGACGCCCAGCGGCTGGCGCATCGAATACATATCGATGCCGGGGCCAGCGCCCTCGGTATATTCGCCCTTCAGCAGGTGCGGGATGCCGATGGCAAACTCCACCACTTCCAGCCCGCGCTGAATATCGCCACGCGCGTCGGGCAGGGTCTTGCCATGTTCCAGCGCCAGTTTCAGGGCGATCTTCTCGAAATCGCGGGCCAGAAGTTCCAGGAACTTCATCAGGACGCGGGCGCGCTTCTGCGGGTTGGTCGCAGCCCAGGCGGGCTGGGCGGCCTTGGCATTGGCGACGGCTTCGGCCAGTTCCACCGTGCTGCCCAGCGGCACTTCGGCCGAAATCTCGCCCGTCATGGGCGTGAAGACGGGGGCGAAACGGCCGGACTTGCCCTCGACACGGGCGCCGCCGATGAAATGGTACAGCTTCTCGACCAAGTGATCCTCCCTCAGGCTTATACCAGCGGCTT
>CALRNG020000035.1:0-13463 GCA_943369495.1 Rhizobium sp. Q54 | reverse complement strand
ACGCACCGGTAGCGTGTTCAGCACCCAGGCCCGGTTCCCGCGCGACGGCGTGAGCATCACAGGCCGCACCAGCAGCTGGGCCCGCCAAGGCGACAGCGGCGGCACCGCCACCTTCCATTTCTGCCCCACCTGCGGCTCCACCGTCTATTGGGAGATGGACTGGGCACCCGATTCCCTTGCCATCGCCGTGGGGGCCTTCGCCGACCCGACTTTCCCGCCGCCGAATGTGATGGTCTATGAGGACAGGATGCACCCCTGGGCGCTGTCGGCGGAGGGGTTGGGGATGGAGCGGTGGGGGTGAGGTTTAGGGTTTGCGCCCCGTTATGGTGTTTCCACCGTCCTGATGGCCGACCCGTCAGCGGACATTCCGCCGAACATCTTTGTCCGGAAAGCCGTCCGACAAACAATTTGTCCGGATTGCCATTGCGGATGCCTATTTCCGGACAGCCGCCGCGTTGACCGTCAAAGGACGGTTTGGCGGACGGGATATGATTCCGACGGAAGGCCGGGGTAGGGGCCGCAAAAAGACCGTGCGATTTCAGAAAGAGGGGCGAGAGACGTCGAAAGCGGTGGTTGACTTATATGTAAATTTATGTTTTTATTATATAAATCAATTTATCTATGGCGATGGGAAAAGTCATGACTCGCACTAAGGGTAGCAAAAACCGTACGCCGGAACAGATTCGGCTGGACGCCCAGATCCTCGCGAAGAAGGCAGAGGTCAAGGCGCTCGAAGCCCAACGAAGAGCTGAAGATGAAAAGCTTCGAGCTGCTCGCCTTGAAGAGAAGAGGTAGTTTCATGTTTTTGTATGAAATAACTGGCGACAACAGGACGCAGAACCAGCTCATTTACGCTGGATGTGAAGCGGATGCGCTTGCAATCTGGCATTCACGGCGGACATTCGATCTTGAGAAGCCGCCCAGCATTACTCTTGTTCCTGGGCCGTATTCAAAGCTAATGCGGAGAGACTCAAACGGCGAAACGCAATGTGTGGCTATACTTCCAAGAGAAGCAGCAGAGGGTAGTGCTGTTTTGTGTACAGACCGGAGTACTGATCGTTCTGTGTTTTGGGCTGAGCCCATAGTGTGGTGAGTGATCGAGAACTTAGGGCCCAACCACGACGCCCCCGTAAAGCTGGGCAAGGTTCGCTTTCTGTTATCAGTTCTACCCCCTACCCCGGAACAGCGTATATGGAGCGCAAATGAGAGAATTGCTCCCCGTCCGTCAAACCGAGGTTTGACGGACACCTAAAATTCGACCGCTTTCTTCACGACATCACCGAAAGCCGCCCGTCCGCTTCCAGCCCCAACACCGACGCCCCGTCACTCCACCCGATGCCCCTCCAACCGCCGCCGCGCCGCTTCTTCCTCGGCGCGGCGTTTCTCTTTTTCCGCCTTGGTCTGGCCGAACTTCACGCGGTTTTCGGCGGCCTGCACCTCACGGTCGGCTTTGGCCTTGGCCTTGCGGGCGCGGTTGAGATTCACGATTTCGCCCATTTCATTCCCTATCCTGTCGGGCACCGGTTCTATAGGTTAAGACCCGGATATGGGGGGATGGCAAGAGGGATGGGCTGGGTGTGAAGCGGATCGCGGTGACCCTGGGGCTGACGCTGGCCCTGCTGATCCTGGTGGTGCTGGTGGGACCGGCCCTGGTGCCCTGGAACGAGTTTCGCTCTCGGGTGGCCGATGGGCTGGCCGGGCTGACGGGGCGGCAGGTGGTCATTGATGGCGACCTGAACCTGACCCTGCTGCCGGTCCCCACCCTGACGGCGGGGGATGTCCGGCTGCTGGATAATGGGGAGCCGCTGGCCCGGATCGGGCGGGTGGGCATGCGGGTGCGGCCCTGGCCCCTGCTGCAAGGACAGGTGCATATCGAACAGCTGGCGCTGGACGCGGCGGAGATGCGGGCCATCCTGCCCGCCGACGGCCCGGCGCGCTGGCCCATCGCGCTGTCCTCCCTGGGCGGGGCGGTGCAGGTGGAGGGGGTGACCCTGTCGGCGGGGTCGCTGGTGCTGGAACGGGCCGGCGGCGATGTCATCCGGCTGGCGGGCCTGTCGGGCGAATTGATGGCAGGCGGCCCCACGGGGCCGTTCGAGGTGACGGCCACGGGCGCGCTGGATGGTGCGCCGGCGCGGTTCAGCCTGAATGCCGCCCGCAAATCCGCCAATGGGGCCGTGCCGGTGCGGGCCTTGCTGGCGCTCACCGATGCCAAGGCCGAATTGCGCTTTACCGGCACCCTGCCGCCCGCGGGCGGTGATCTGCGCCTGGATGGCGATGTTATCCTGCAGGGGCCGGATGCGGCCCCCGTCCTGCGGCTTGTGCAGCATCTGGCGGGGCTGGAATTGCCGGCAGAGGCGTTGGGCGGCACGGCGGCGGCGGCGGGCGGCAAGGCCCCTGCCCTGTCGCTGCGCGGGCGGCTGTCGCTGACCCGGCAGAGCATGGGCATGGACGGGATTGACCTGCAATGGGGTGACAGCCGCGCCACGGGCAGCGTGGAAATCCCGCGTGCGGGCGATGGGGTCGGGGCGGTCGTACTGGCCTTCACGGCGCTTGACCTGGATGGATTGGGCGGCGGGGTGCTGGGCCTGTCGCCCTGGCTGCGGCGCGCCAATCTGACCTTGGATTTGCTGGCCGATCAGGGGCGGTGGCGCGGCGATATCGTGCGCGACCTGCGGCTGATCGGGCGGTTGGGCGGCGGGGTGCTGGGCGATGCGGACCTGTCCGCCACCCTGCCCGGCGGCACGGCCCTGACGCTGAAAGGAGCAGCGGATTTCAGTGGGGAACAGCCGCTGCTCGGTGCCGATATCGACCTTGCCGCCAACAGCCTGCGCGACACGCTGGCCTGGGCCGGAGTGGCGATGGAGACGGTGCCCCTGGAACGGTTGCGCCAGGCGCGGCTGACGGGGCGGCTGTCGGGCAAGCCGCAGGATATGGCCCTCACCGATGCCAAGGGCAGCGTCGATACGACCAGCTTCACCGGCGCCATTACCCTGTCGCGGCGCGACCGCGCGGGCCTGGGCCTGCGGCTGGACCTGGACCGGCTGGACCTTGACGCCTACCGCACCAAGGAGGCGCCGCCGCTGTGGCCCGTGCTGAAACCATTGCTGGACGGGGTTGACCTGACGCTGGAGGGCAAGGCGGGGCAGCTGGTGGTGGCGGGTCTGCCGCTGGACGGGCTGTCGCTGGATGCAGGATGGACCGGGGGCGCGCTGACCCTGCGCGATGCGGCGGCAGACAGTGTGGCCGGCATCAAGGTGAAGGCCAGCGGGCACCTGTCGGACAAGGAGGGGGAGGCATCGCACCTGACCCTGACCGCGTCGGGCGGCACGCTGGCCCCGCTGCTGCGCGCCCTGGGCCGGCCCGACCCGGTGCTGGCCGACCGGTTGGGGCCGGTATCGCTGGAGGCGCGGCTGGTGGGGGATGCGGCCAAGCTGTCGGTCGATATCCGCGCCGACGCCCTGGGCGGCACCACGCAGGTGGGCGGCAGCATCGGCAACCCCACCGCCAAGGATGAGGCGCAGCTGGATGTGAAGCTGCGCAGCACCCTGCCCGACAGCGCCAACCTTCTGCGCCTGCTGATGCCGGACTGGCGCCCCGCCGGGCCGCTGGGTCCGCTGGACCTGTTCGCCGGCATCACGGGGCCGGTGGGCGGCACGCTGGCGTTGGACGGGGTGACGGGGCAGTTTGCGGGGCATAATGCCAATGGCGCCCTGACCTGGACCCCGGCACCGGCGGATGGGTCGGCAGCAGCGCGGCTGGACGGCAAGCTGTCGCTGTCGGTGCTGGATGCCGATCTGGTGATGCCAGCGTTGACGCGCGCGGGGGCGGCCTGGGACCTGGGCTGGACCCGTGCGGTGAATGGCAAGCTGGATGTCAGCGTGCCGCAACTGACCCTGGGTGGGGAGAGGCTGGGCAACGTCACCCTGCCGCTGACCATCGGCAATGGAATGATCCGGGTGGAGGAGGCGACGGGGCGCTGGCAGGGGGGCGATATCACCCTGACCGGTGCCCTGGAACAGACGGAACGATCCGGGCTGGCGACGGACGAGGAACCGGGGCCGGTGCCACTGTCGGGATCGCTGACCCTTTCCGTCAAGGATGCGGTGACGCCCGGCTGGCTGTCCGGTCCGGCGTTGGGCGTTGGTGGTGGTCGCTTTGACCTGACCCTGACGGGGACCGGGGCGGGGCCGACGCCCCGCGCCCTCCTGTCCGCCCTGGCCGGGGAGGGCAAGGCCAGCCTGCGCGGCGGGTCGGTCACGGGCCTGGATCTGGCGCTGGTGGCCAAAAAGCTGGCCGAGGGCGGGCCGAAGGGGCCGACGCAGCTGCGCGCGGCGCTGCGGGCCAAGGGGAAGACGGGGTTTGAGACATTGTCCCTGTCCGTCGCCCTGGCCGATCAGGTAGCGGCCTTGAGCGGGATTGAGGCGGTGGGGCCGGCGGGGCGGATGGACGGGGCCGGGCGTTGGTCCTGGCAGGCGCGCACACTGGACCTTGGCCTGACGGTGAAGCCCGCCAGCCCTGCCGACGCGCCGGCCATGAGTATCAATCTGACCGGCCCCGACCAGTCGACGGTGCGCACCCTGGACGTGGCCGCCGCCGATACCTGGCTGGGCAAGCGGGAGGCCGAACGGCTGGCCAAACAGGCCGCCGCCGCCGAAGCAGCGGAGGCCGCCAAGGCCAAGGCGGCGGAAGCGGCCAAGCCCAAGCCGCCTGCCCCTGCCCCGGCCACGCCGAAGCCAGAGGCAAAGCCGGCGCCTAAGCCCGAGAAGGAAGGGACGGTGCAGGGAATCCTCGACCGGTTGAAAGGGAACCCTTGATTTGGAAGTCGAATGAGTATTCAAGTTCCAGCCAACGAACCACGAGCGCAGCAGGGAGTGCGTGCCATCATGTTGAAGGGTAAGGTTGCCATCATCACCGGCTCCACCAGTGGCATCGGCCTAGGCGTGGCGCGCAAGCTGGCGGCTTCCGGCGCCGATGTCGTGCTGAACGGCTTTGGCGATGCGGCGGAGATCGAGGCGGTGCGCAGCGGCATTGAGACGGAATTCGGTGTCAAGGCCCGCTATTCCGCCGCCGATATGACCAAGCCCGACCAGATCAAGGCCATGGTGGAGGAGACGGTGGCAGCGCTGGGTTCCGTCGATATCCTGGTCAATAATGCCGGCATTCAGCACACGGCCCCCGTCACGGAATTCCCCGCCGAACGCTGGGACAGCGTCATCGCCATCAACCTGTCCGCCGTGTTCCATGGCATGCAGGCGGCCCTGCCGCATATGCAGGCCAAGGGCTGGGGCCGCATCATCAATATCGCGTCGGTGCATGGGCTGGTGGCCAGCGTCAACAAGGCGGCCTATGTTGCGGCCAAGCATGGCGTCATCGGCCTGACCAAGGTGGTGGCGCTGGAAAATGCCGAGGGCGGCATCACCTGCAACGCCATCTGCCCCGGCTGGGTGCTGACGCCACTGGTGCAGAAGCAGATCGACGCCCTGGCCGCGCGCGAGGGGATCAGCGAGACGGAAGCCAAGGTGAAGCTTTTGTCGGAAAAGCAGCCGTCCAAGCAATTCACCACGCCCGAGGAGCTGGGCGATCTGGCCGTGTTCCTGTCATCGCCCGCCGCCGCCAATATCAAGGGTGCCGCCATAACCGTGGATGGCGGGTGGACGGCGCAGTAATTACCCATTCCAAATTCCCTTCCTCCAGTTAAAGCGCATCATGACCCGATCAAAAGCCGTCGCCCGTCCCCGTGTTGGTCTTGCGTTGCAGGGGGGCGGGTCGCATGGGGCCTTTACCTGGGGGGTGCTGGACCGTTTGCTGGAACTGGACCGTCTGGATGTGGAGGCCATTTCCGGCACCTCTGCCGGCGCCATGAATGGCGCCCTGATGGCCTATGGCTGGCTGGACGGCGGGCCGCAGGCGGCGCGCGACCTGCTGCACCGGTTCTGGCGCCGCGTCGCCAAGGCCAATGCGTTTGGCCCGCTGTCGCCGTCCTTCCTGACGCAGCTGACCGGCAATCCCAATGTGGAGGCGCACCCGGTCTATGCCGGGTTCGACCTGATGATCCGCATGATGTCGCCCTATCAGTTCAACCCGCTGGGGCTGAACCCGCTGGCCGATGTCCTGGAAGGGCTGATCGATTTCAAGGTCCTGCGCGAGGCGGCGGAGATGCGGCTGTTCGTCAGCGCCACGAATGTGGCGCGCGGGCGCATGCGGCTGTTCCAGGGCAAGGACCTGTCAGTGGATTGCCTGCTGGCCGCCGGCTGCCTGCCCTTCCTGTTTCAGGCGGTGCGGATCGACGGGGAGCATTACTGGGACGGCGGCTATATGGGCAATCCGGTGCTGGACCCGCTGATCAAGCAGTGCCGGACCAATGATATCCTGATCGTGCAGGTCACCCCCATTGAACGACCGGAAGTGCCGAAGAACCCGACGGCCATCGTCGACCGCATCAACGAAGTCAGCTTCAATTCCATCTTCCTGCGCGAACTGCGCTCCATCGAGCTGGTGAACCGCCTGCTGGCCAAGGGGGCGATGAGCGAGGAGGCGTCGGGCATGCGGTCCATCCATCTGCACCGGATCGAGGCGGAGGAACGGATGGGCCATCTGGGCGTGTCCAGCAAGCTGAACGCCGATTGGGGCTTCCTGACAGACCTGCGCGATACGGGGCGGGCGGCCGCCGATGAATGGCTGGCCCGGCATGAAAAGGATCTGGGAAAGCGCAGCAGCTTTGAAACGGGACCGCTTTTCGTGTGAAAGCACCTGTGACGGGCGTCACAGTTTGTCGCAGTTGCCCTCTATGTCGGGCGTGACAAACATGTTATAGCGGCGCTTCCTCAGCATCCAAACACAACAAGGCTGCAATGGCTTGGATATCAAACGACCCTGAACGGGGTTTTTTCGGGCATCCGCGTGGTCTGGCGCCACTGTTCTTCGCCGAGATGTGGGAACGTTTCTCCTTCTACGGCATGCGCGCGCTTCTGACCCTCTATCTTGTCAAGCATTTCCTCTATAGCGATGGGACGGCGGGCTTCATCTATGCCAGCTACGCGTCCTTGAACTATGCAATGCCCGTCATCGGCGGCCTGATTGCCGACCGCTATCTGGGCAGCCGCAAGGCGGTGATGCTGGGCGCCATCCTGCTGGTCTGCGGCCATATCGGTATGGCCTTTGAAGGCGCGCCGGCCCAGGTGATCGACGGTGTCGTGGTGCGTCAGTCACCCTATGACCAGATTATGTTCCTGTCGCTGGCCTTCATCATCACCGGCGTCGGCTTCCTGAAGTCGAACATCTCGACCATGGTCGGCAAGCTGTATGGCAGCAAGGACGATCCGCGCCGTGACCCCGGCTACACGATCTTCTACATGGGCGTGAACCTGGGTTCCTTCTTCTCCACTATCGCCTGCGGTTACCTGGGCGAGACCTATGGCTGGAAGTACGGCTTTGGCCTTGCCGGTATCGGCATGGTGTTCGGCCTGATCGTGTTTGCGCGCGGCACCCAATGGTACCGCAATTCCGAAGCGCCCGATCCGGTGAAACTGTCCAAGCCGCGCGCTTTCGGCCTGTCGCTGGAATGGATGATCTATATCGCTGCCATCGTCGGCGTGATCATCAACTGGCAGCTGGTGCAGAACCACCACGTCGTCGGCTCCTTGCTGCTGAGCGTGGTTGCGCTGGTGGTGGTTGGCCTGATCTGGTTCTCGCTCACCCAGTGCTCCAAGATCGAGCGAGACCGCCTGATCGCGATGATGGTCATGATCTCGCTGTCGGTGGTGTTCTGGACCCTGTTCGAACAGGCCGGCACCTCGCTGACCCTGTTCGCCGACCGCAATTCCGACCGCCTGCTGTTCGGCATGGTCGTCCCGGCGTCGGTGGTGCAGGTCTTCAACCCGATGTTCATCGTGTTGCTGGGTCCGCTGTTCAGCTGGGGCTGGGTGGCGCTGGCCCGTAAGGGGCTGGAGCCGTCCACGCCGATGAAGTTCGGTCTGGCCATCATCCAGGTGGCGCTCGGCTTCGGCGCCTTGGTCGTCGGCGCGTCCGTGGTGGGCGAGGATGCCCAGACCGGTATCATCTGGCTGGTCCTGGCCTATCTGCTGCACACGACCGGTGAGCTGTGCCTGTCGCCCGTCGGCCTGTCGATGATCAGCCGCCTGTCGGTGGCCCGTATCACGGCCATGATGATGGGCGTCTGGTTCCTGTCATCGGCTGGCGCGCACTATCTGGCCGGCTTCATCGCCGATGCCGCCAGCGCCAGTGCAGAGGGCGGGGCCGTCCTGTCGCCGCAGGAAAGCCTGAAGGTCTATGCGGGCGTGTTCTATGATCTGCTGGTCTGGGCTGGCGGTATCGGCGTTGCTGTGTGCATCGCCTCCCCGCTGATCCGCAAGCTGATGCATACGGATGCGGCCGACATGCACACGGAAGAAAAGAGCAGCAAGGCTGCCTGATTTCGTCCGGTTCATGTGACGTATGAAGGGGCCGTCCGGCGTGATCCGGGCGGCCCTTTTGTTTTAGCCGCGCAGTGCCGTCAGCATTCCATGGTCCGTCATGTCGAATCCGATGGGCGTGACGCTGACTTCCCGGCGGCGGAGCGCGCCGATATCGGTATCGTCGGCGCCTTGGCCCGGATGGCGGCGGATGGACAGCCAGTGATAGGGGAAACCGCGCGTATCCTCCCGGCTTTCCACGCCCATGGCCATGCTGCCCGGCGGGGCCTGCCGCGTGACGCTGACGCCGGTGATCTCATCCGGCTCCGCATCCGGGAAGTTCACATTCAACACACTGGCGGGCACGGTGCCAAAGCGGCGCACGATGGCCTCCAGCCCCTTCACCGCCGTGTGCCAGCGCACATTCTTGCGGTCGCGCCAGGCCTGGCTGATTGCATAGGCGGGCACGCCGCACAGCCCTGCCATCAGGGCGGCGCTGACCGTTCCGGAATAGCCTACCTCCTCCCCGATATTGGCACCCCGGTTGATGCCGGAAAACACGATGTCGGGCGGGTTGTCCTTCAGGACATGGCTTAAGCCCATGACGACACAGTCGCTGGGCGTGCCCGACACGGAGAAGCGGCGGGGGCCGCGTTCCAGGACACGCAGGGGGCCATGCAGGCTGATGGCGCGCGAGACGCCCGACTGGTCATGTTCCGGGGCCACCACCCAGACCTCATCTGCCAGCGGCGTTACCGCTTCGATCAAGGCCGCCATACCCGGCGCGTCGATCCCATCATCATTGGTCAGCAGCGCGCGGGCGAACAGAGGGGCGGTCGGGGCTTGCATGGTGGGTCCGGACATGGTGGTTAGAGGCAATACCCATTCAAATCGAACAAGCGTTTGAAGTCGAGCACGAACAGGACCCGCAGACCATGGAAGAACGCCTGCCCACCCATCTGTTTGTGCAAAGCCATCTCTGGCGCCTGTCGGCGGCAGGCGTGCCGGCCTATGTGCTGCGCAAGGGGGAGCGGGAAAGCGGGCTGATCCTGTTGAAGATCACGGTGCCGTTTCAGGGCTGCCGCATGTTCAGCCAGGGCCGCGACATCAATGGCAAGCTGGGCTGGCAGCCGGGCGCCAGCGGGGCGATGATCGATGAAATGACAGCACGGGAGTTCGTGGAACGCCATGTAAAACGCGACCCCGACCTCTGGGTGATCGAGGTGGAAACGCGGGACGGCAGCAATCCGTTTGTCGAAGACAAAACCTGACACATACCTGCCCCCCGTGCGCTTTTCCTTGCGGTGGCGGATGATTTCGTGAATTCAGGCGCGGAATCCTGATCGAACCCCAGACATTGGTTCCGCAACCCATGAAACACCCTGCCTACCGCACCGCCCGTATTCTGTCCGCGACGACCGCCCTTCTGGCCCTGTCGCTTCCCGCCATGGCAGAAACGGCCCCCCCTGGCACGAACCTTGACGAGATCGTCGTCACCGCCACCCGTCGCGCCACGCCCATCCGCGATGTTCCCGCCAGCGTGTCCCGCGTGGACCGCAATGATTTTGAGGCCAAGGCGACCCGTTTCATCGGGGAAGAATTGCGCGGCCTGCCCGGACTTGTCGTTAAGACCAATGACCAGGGCACCTATACCGACATCACCATCCGTGGCGTGCCCAACCGGGTGCATAACGACACCATCACCGTGCTGATGGATGGCGTGCCGTTTGTCACCGGCGATGACGAGGTGGACCTGGAGCAATTGCCCTTCGGCGTTGTCGGACAGGTCGATGTGGTACGCGGGCCCACCAGTGCGCTGTATGGCCGGGGCGCCATTGCCGGCACCATCAATTACATCACGCGTGAGGTCACGGACGAGCCGCTGTCCCAGGCCCAGGTGGGGGTGGGTTCGCATGATTGGTGGAGCGCCGCCGTCCTGGTGCAGCGCCCGACCGGCGATGTCGGTGCCATCCTGATCTCCGCCCAGGCGCAGGGGGCGGATGGCTGGCGCGACCGCACGGAACGCGAGGAACAGACCCTGTTTGTGAAGCAGCGCCTGGACCTGAGCGAGGCGACTGTCCTGAACCTGACCGGCACCTATGTGAATACCGAACAGGGGCTGGCCGGTGAGTTGCCGACCGATGCCAACGGCATTCCCGTCACCCTGGCCGGCGGGCGCAACGGCAACTGGAACCAGGATGGTGCCGGCTTTGACAAGCGGATGTGGACAGGCACAGCGGCGCTGTCCAGCGACGTGACGGACAGGGTCAGCACCACCACCCGCCTACATGCCCGCCACGCCAACACCGCCGGCAAACAGGGGTTTTTCAATCCCTATGATCCCAGCAGCGGCACCGTGAATTTCACCGGCTTCCGCGTCGATGGCAGCACCGACACCTATTTTGCCGAACAGCAGGTGGATGCAAGTCTTGACGATACCTGGCGCCTTCTGGCCGGTCTGTCGGCGGAGCAGGTGGAGGCCCACCATATCGAAACCTGGACCGGGGAATTCGATTTCGGCCCCCGCTTCTATACCCAGCGGCGCAACGCCCTGACCGGCGCGCCTGTCGATGCGAACCTGTGGCAGTCGGATTTCCTGCTGAACGCCAAGGCCCGCAACCGGACCCAGGCCGCCTTTGCCCAGGTCGATGGTGATTGGGGCGTGGTCGCGGCCAGCATCGGCGCACGGCTGGACCGGTTCCAGCGCAAGGTGCATTACGGCCCGTCGGGCAGCGGCTACGGCCCCGACCCGGAAGTGACGGTGAAGGACAGCGACAGCCATATCAGCCCCAAGGCCTCGCTGCGCTGGCGGGTCAACGACCTGCTGACCGCCTATGCCGCCTTTGGCGAGGGGTTCAGCCCCGGCTTCGGCCCCGTCTGGTCGTTCCGCAACCGCAACAAGGACCTGAACCCCGAAATCGCCCGCAATATCGAGGCGGGATTGAAGGGCCAGACGGCGGATGGCCGCTTCACGGCCAGCGTCACCGCCTATCAGCTGCGCCGGTCAGACCTGTTGCAGCTGCTGCCCGTCGGCGGATCGGCCCGCACCATCAATAATGGTCGGCAGCGGTCACGCGGGGTGGAGGTGGAGGCATCCGCCGATCTGGGCAACGGCACCGCGCTGAACCTGACCTATGGGTTCACAGACGCCATCTGGACGGAGAACGCCTTCCTGGAGCCGGGCACCGACCGGCCCTTCGACTTCACCGGCAAGGATGTGGCGGGCGTGCCGCGCCATGCTGGGCGGGTGGAGATCGTGCAGGCCGTGCCCGATATCCCCGTCACCCTGCGCGCCTGGGCCGATATCTCCGGTGATTACGCCTATGATGGCGCCAACAGCCGCAAGGCCGGCGGCTATATGCTGACCAATGCTGCCATCAGTTGGACGGCTTTGGAGGGGCTGGACCTCACCCTGACGGGGCGCAACCTGTTCGACCGCAAGGTCAACACTGTCGTCGCCAATAATGACGGTCCCTTTGCCTATTTCCCGCAGCCGCCACGGCAATGGGTGCTGACGGGCATGGCACGTTTCTGACCTATTGGGGAGACGGGGCAGCGGCACCGTTTCCCCAATACAGATGGGCTGTAACCTGCTATATTTTGTCGCAGTGGGTTCGACCGATCGCCCCTTTGCGGTGTCCGCCTTCGCAAACACCGCTCCCCTATGGCAGGGCCAACCGGCCGAACCATGACCGCCGGCCATCCGTTGTGATGTCGGACAGGCCGGCCTTTGGGGAGGTCGAGAATATGGCTTACCGCATGGCCGCACATCAGGCGGCGATGAAAAGTGATCGTTCCATCACCATGCCGGAGGTCCGGCATATTTCTGTGCATGACCTGATGGATGCCTTGTCCATGGGTGTGCGCGATTTCATGGCCGCACCGACACAGCTTCTGTTCCTGGGTTTGATCTATCCCATCGTCGGCGGGCTGGCCGCCGCCGCGGCGGCACAGAATGATCTGGTCCCCCTGCTCTACCCGGCCCTGGCCGGCCTGTCGATCATGGGGCCCATCGCAGCACTCGGCATGTATGAGCTGTCCAGACAGCGGGAACTGGGGATTGATATCACCTGGCGCAACGCGCTGGATGTCCGCAATTCCGGACAGATCATGCCCATCGCCTGGCTGGGTGCCATGCTGCTGGCGGTGTTCCTGGTCTGGCTGGGCGTGGCGGAGCGCATTTATATGGCGACCCTGGCCAGCCAGCCGCATGACGGGATCGCCAGCTTCATCAATGCCCTGATCAGCACACGCGAAGGCATGATGATGTTCGTCATCGGCAATGGCGTCGGCTTTCTGTTCGCGATGCTGGTGCTGACCATGACGGTCGTCTCCTTCCCCATGCTGCTGGACCGCCGCGTCGGCCTGCTGGACGCCATGATCACGTCGGCCCGCGCCGTCTGGCGCAATCCGATCGCCATGGCCATCTGGGGCCTGATGGTGGCCAGCCTGCTGCTGCTGGGCAGCCTGCCGCTGTTTGTCGGGCTGGCGGTGGTGATGCCGATCCTGGGGCATGCGACCTGGCACCTGTACCGGAAGCTGGTTGTGTAGCGACAGCGAAATTATTGAAATCTCAACGAAAGCATGCAAGTATCTGCCCGTTCTATTAACATTGGGGCTTGATGATGCATGCTTTCGCGAAGGCTCTGCTGGGCCTGTCGATGACGACGCTGTTGGCCATTCCTTCCGCATGGGCGGAGGGAAAGCAGAATTTCACTTTGAAGAACAAGACCGGCTACACGATTTCCGAGGTCTATGTTTCCCCCAGCAAGGCATCGAGCTGGGAGGAGGACATTCTGGGCCGCGACCTGATGGCCGATGGCGAGTCCTATGAGATCCAGTTCAGCCGCAAGGAAAAGTCCTGCATGTGGGACCTGAAGGTGGTCTACGACGACGGTACCCCCGCCGAATGGGAAGGCTTCAACCTGTGCGACGTGTCGACCATTAGGATCTTTTATGACCGCAAGAAGGACACGACCTGGGCTGAGTATGAGTAAGTCCAGGACGTGATCGTCCGGGAAAGGGCCGCCGGTGGGGAACCGGCGGCCCTTT
>CALRNG020000034.1:0-13501 GCA_943369495.1 Rhizobium sp. Q54 | reverse complement strand
AGCCTGTCCCCCCACCCGCGCAGCGCCCAATGCCGGCCCATCTGCACCGTTGCGACCTTCTCCATACCATCCCCCGTCTGTGGCGCGTTATGTCTCGGCGGGTTGCACCTTCCCCGGTGCAGGTCCCAAACCCTTGGCAGTCGCAATTGCAGCCGGCATGCCAGAACAGGGAATGGCTGAAACGCTGGGTTCGCCGTCGCTGACCGTCAGGGCGGCGGTGGTCAGCCTCAACACATTTTCGCCCTATCCGCACATGATCGCCAAATTCACCACAGCAAAATGGCCACCACAGCCCCGTTTCTCCTCCAGGCAGACCCGATCCGGCAGGCATTCCATGTCAGTCAAATAATATTCACGCACGCGATAGTGAATGTTGACAGGACTAAGGCCTTGCCCCATTCTTCCTTCAAGCACGCTGGCGATAATGACCGGCGGCCATATGGGAGAACGCTTCACATGAGGGCCAAGCTGCTCGCGTCCGCCTGCGCGGTCGCGCTGACCATGATTTCGTCCCACGTCCTGGCGCAGGAAACCGCGCCCGCCCGCAAGGCCGCGACACAGGAAGACGCGCTGCAGGAAATCATCGTCACCGCCACCCGCCGCGCCCAGAATATCAGCGAAGTACCGCTGTCCATCACCGCCTTCTCGCAAGAAGACCTGACGATCAAGGGTGTGGTCGGCTATGAGGGGCTGGCGCGCGAAACGCCGGGTGTGGTGCTGAACCGGCCCAGCGCCAATTTTAACAATTTCACGGCGCGCGGCATCGCCACCAACGGCTATGGCGCCAACCTGCAAAGCACCGTGGCCGTCTATATCGACGAATTGCCCATCTCCACCATCGGCAACACCACGGTGCTGGACCCGACCCTGTTCGATGTTGAACGGGTGGAATTCCTGCGCGGGCCGCAGGGGACCTTGTTCGGCTCCGGCTCCCTGTCGGGTGCCATGCGCATCCTGACCAAGAGCCCGGATCTGCGGAAATTCGATGCGGCCGGTCAGGTGGATTTCGGCCTGACAGGCTCGGACAGCCTGCGCCAGCGCTATAACCTGATGCTCAACACGCCGCTGGTAGAGGATGAGCTGGCGCTGCGCGTCGTCGGCTTCTACCGGCATGAGGAAGGCTATCTCGACAATGTCGGGACCGGCATCCACAATTCCAACACGCTGGAAAGCTGGGGCGGGCGCGCGATCCTGCAATGGAAGCCGTCGGACAGCCTGTCGGTGCGGTTCCTGGCCTCGCGCGAGGATAGCAATCCGCGCGACAGTTCGCTGACCAGCCCGTCGCTGGGCCGGGAAAAGCGCATCTCCGACCGGCCTGATCTCTATTCCGGCGTGCTGACCACCTATAACGCCACCATCGAGTATCAGTTCGATGGCGCGAAGCTGACCAGTTCAACGACATATTCCACCTTCGACCAGAAATTCTGGGTCGATCTGGCAGGCACCTTCAATCAGGCCATCGCGTTCGGCCTGGATGCCAATGGCTACCAGGACACGTTCGTGGAAGAGGTTCGGTTGGCGTCCGATCCTGGCGGGGATTGGGACTGGACCATCGGCGGCTTCTTCCTGGATCGCCGGCACGACGTTGATTATTTTTACCGGTCATCCCCCGCTTTCCTCGCGGCACGGCGCATCACCGGCCTGCCGGATGAATATTACCAGCGCCAGTATGTCCATACGATCTCGCACGAGCTGGCGGGGTTTGGTGAGCTGACCTATCACGTCAATGAAAAATTCTGGCTGACGGGCGGCCTGCGCTATGGCCGGCTGGATGCCCAGGGCTTCACCGAAGGCGGGTACAACTCCGCCTACCTGACCTATGCCCTGACAGGCCAGTCCGGCCCGCTGGCCATGGTGCCCATTCCGGCGGCGACCGGCGTGAAGGCCAAGGGGTCCAAGCCCTCCTACAAGGTCAGCGCCTCTTACCGCGCCAGTGACGCCATTACCACCTATGCCAGCGTCTCCACCGGCTTCCGCGCGCCCGTGGTCAACGCCTTCGCCGGGCGGCCCAGCGTGGTGAATGCCAACGACCTGATCATCCCCTATGGCGCCAGTTCCGACGATCTGACGAATTATGAGCTGGGGCTGAAAGGCCGCTGGCTGAACGGCAAGCTGACAGCGCATCTGGCCGCCTATTACATCGACTGGAAGAATATCCAGGTCCAGGCCAACCGCACGTCCGACAGCGTGCAGTTCGCCACCAATATCGGGGCCGCCCGCAGCAAGGGCATTGAGTTCGAGATCGCCGCCGTGCCGGCCACAGGCCTGACCGTCGGCCTGAACGGCTCGCTGAACAGTGCCAAGGTGACAAAGCTGTCGGCGGCGGAGGCGGCGATTTCCGGGGCGGTGGAGGGGGCCCGCCTGTCCTCACCGCGCTTCCAGGGGTCGGTGTTCGCCCAATATTGGTTCGAGCTGATGCCCGAACTGGACGGGTTCGCGACCGCCAACTGGCAGCATGTGGGTTCCTTCCCCTCCTCCTTCCCCAATGTCCCGGGCGCGCCGAACCGGGTCAGCCCAACCCATGGCATCACCGACAGCTACAGCAACGTCAATGCCAGCTTCGGGGTGACCAAGGGGAACTGGACAGCCACCGCTTATGTGGAGAACCTGTTCGACGATCATTCGATCACCTACATCCACCCGGAGGCCTTCCTGGCCAGTCGCTTCGGCACGATGCGGCCGCGCACCGCAGGCATCCGCATCGGCTATGAGTATTAAGCCATGAATGCCGCCCCTTCCCCCCTGAACAGTCCGGCGGCCCACCCGCCGCCGGACGCACGTGCCTGGTATGTGCTGGGTGCGCTGTGCTTCGTCTATGTGCTGAACTTCCTGGATCGGCAGCTTCTGTCGATCCTGGCCAAACCCATTCAGGATGATCTGGGTGTCACTGACGGGCAATTGGGCCTGATCAGCGGGCTTTATTTCGCGCTGTTCTACTGCACCATCTCCATCCCCGTGGCCTGGCTGGCTGACCGGGCCAACCGGGTGAAGGTGCTGTCCATCGCCTGTGCCCTATGGAGTGCGGCGACGGTGGCCTGCGGCTTATCTTCGACTTATCCCCAGCTGGTCGTGGCCCGCATGGCGGTGGGGGTGGGCGAGGCCGGCGGCGTCCCCCCGTCCTACGCCATCATCACCGACTATTTCGCACCGGGACGCCGGGGCACCGCGCTGGGCCTGTTCAATCTGGGTCCGCCGCTGGGTCAGGCCATGGGTGTGGCCTTCGGCGCCTCCATCGCCGCCGCCTATAGCTGGCGCAGTGCCTTTGTCGTGCTGGGGGTGGTGGGCATCGTGGCGGCGGTCATCGTGTGGCTGACCATCAAGGAGCCCAAGCGCGGTGGGCTGGATCAGCCAGCGACAGGGACCGCACCGGTCCCGATGGAAAAGGCCAGGTTCATGGAAACCGTGTCCATGTTCTTCGGTCGCAAGGATCTGCTGCTGCTGTCGCTGGCCTGTGGCGCCACGCAATTCGTCACCTATGCCGTCATGAATTTCACCGTCCTGTTCTTGATGCGGGAAAAGGGGATGAGCCTGCAGGAAGTGGCGCTCTATTACGCGCTGCTGATCGGGGTGGGTATCAGCCTGGGCATGTATGCGTCGGGCCGGCTGATCGACCGGTACTCTGTGCGCTACCGGCAGGCCTATGCCCTGATCCCCGCCGTGGGTCTGGTGGGAGCGGTGCCGTTCTTCGCGGGCTTCGTCTGGGCACCCAGCTGGGAACTGGCACTGCTGTTCCTGATCGGCCCGACCTTCTTCAACTATTTCTACCTGTCGCCCGCCGTCGCCCTGGTGCAGGAGGCCGTGCGACCCAATCAGCGGGTGATGTCGGGGGCCCTGCTGCTGCTGGTCATGAACCTGATCGGGTTGGGCCTGGGCCCGACATATCTGGGGGCGGCCAGCGATTATTTCCGGGCCACCAACCCCGGCAATTCCCTGCAACTGGCCTTCTACACCCTGATCCCCTTTTATTTCCTGGCCATCGCCTTGTTCTGGATGCTGGCGCGGGTGTTGAAGGGCATGGCAAACCAGAATGGAGGCCGCTGATGCGCCTTTCCCTTCGCCTGGGCGCCTGTGTGGCGACCGCCTTTCTGTCCTGGACCGCGATGGCGCAGGACAATCCCACAATCACCGCCCCGGCGGGTGCCGTCGCCGGCCGGGCCAAGGACGGGGTGAATGTCTTCAAGGGCATCCCCTATGCCCTGCCGCCCGTGGGCGACCGCCGCTGGAAGCCGCCGGAACCGCTGCCCGCCTGGGCCGGGGTGCGCGATGCGGGTGAGCCCGGCCGCGCCTGTGTGCAGCCGCGCCCGCGTCTGGCCAGCCTCTATGCCAACCCGCCCAAGGAAATGGGGGAGGATTGCCTGTCCTTGAACATTTGGGCACCGCCGGGGGCGAAGAACGCCCCCGTCCTGGTCTGGATCCATGGCGGATCGCTGACCGGCGGGTATGGGCATGAGGAGATGTATGACGGATCGGCGCTGGCGAAGCAGGGGCTGGTCGTCGTTTCCATCAACTACCGGTTGGGCATCCTGGGCTATCTGGCGCATCCGGGCTTAAGCGCGGAATATCCCGACGGGATTTCTGGCAATTACGGCCTGCTGGACCAGATCGCGTCCCTGCGCTGGGTGCGCGACAATGTCGGTGCCTTTGGCGGTGATGCCGGCAATGTCACGGTGGCGGGGGAGTCCGCCGGCGCCCTGTCGGTCATGTATCTGATGGCCGCGCCCCAGGCCAAGGGCCTGTTCGGCAAGGCCATCGCGCAAAGCGCCTATATGATCTCCACCCCCGACCTGAAACAGCCCCGCAACGGGGAATTCGCGGCGGAGGGGATCGGCACCTATGTGGCCGGCAAGGTCGGGGCCGCCGATGTCGCCGCATTGCGCGCCATGGACGCGGAGACCCTGGCGGCGGAAGCGGTCAAGGCCGGCTACATCCCCTTCGGTACCGTCGATGGCAAGGTACTGCCCGCCCAGTTGGTCGAGGTTTTCGACAAGGGGCAGCAGGCACCGGTGCCCATTCTGACCGGGTTCAACAGCGGCGAAATCCGCTCCCTGCGGTTCCTGCTGCCGCCGAAACCTGGGGATGCCGCCGCCTATGAGGCGATGATCCGCGAACGCTATGGCGATCTGGCCGACCTGTTCCTGCGGCTTTATCCGTCCAGCAATGTCGAAGAAAGCATGCTGGCCACCACGCGCGACGCGCTGTACGGCTGGACGTCGGAACGGCTGGTCCGCAACCAGACTGCGCTGGGCCAAAAGGCCTATCTCTACCTCTTCGACCATGGCTATCCCGCCGCCGATGAGAAGGGATTGCACGCCTTCCATGCCGCCGAAATCCCCTATGTGTTCGCCACCGCCGACCGCACCCCGCCGCTCTGGCCCAAGGTGCCGGACAATGCCGCCGAACGCCGCCTATCGGCGGCGATGAACAGTTACTGGGCCAGCTTCGCCCGTACCGGCACACCCGTGGCCGATGGACAGCCTTCCTGGCCGGTCTTCGGCAAAGAAGAAGGCTACATGGCCTTTGCCGGCACGCCCAAGCCCGGGGTGCGCATGCGCCCGGGCATGTTCGCGCTGCACGAAACCGCCGTCTGCCGCCGTAGGGTAACGGGCACCCTGCCCTGGAACTGGAATACCGGCGTGGCGTCGCCCGTGCTGCCGCCCAAGGGGAATGTCTGCTGATGCTGGACGGAACCATGCAGGATTTCCCCCTGACGCTGGACCAGTTCCTGCGCCATGCCGCCAAATGGCATTCAGAGGCCCAACTGGTGACGGCGCGCGACGGGGGCGAACCCAGCCGCATCTCCTATGCCGACCTGATGGACCGCAGTCTGGCTGTGACGAGCATCCTGGCCAGCCATGGCATGCGCCGGGGTGACCGGGTGGCGACGCTGGCTTGGAACAGTCAGGCGCATGTGGAGGTCTGGTACGCCATTATGGGAGCGGGGGCCGTGTGCCACACGCTGAACCCGCGCCTTACGGCCCCACAGTTGGCCGCCATGCTGGACCAGTCGCAGGCCCGTGTCCTGGTGGTCAGTGCCGATCTGCTGCCGCTGGCACGACAGGTGGCGGCGCAGGCCGCTTCTGTCACCCAGGTGCTGATCATTGATGGTGACGCGCCTGCCGACTGGCCGCTGGCCACCGCGCTGGAGCCGCTGATCGACGGTGCGGCACGGGATGCGATGTGGGGCGGGTTTGCGGAAACGGCACCGTCGGGCCTGTGCTTCACGTCGGGTACGACCGGCGCGCCAAAGGGCGTGACCTATACCCACCGGTCCAGCTTCCTGCATACGTTGAAACTACTGCAGACCGATGTCATGGCCCTGTCGGGGCGCGACAGCGTGCTGGTCGCGGTGCCGATGTTCCATGCCAATGCCTGGGGCCTGCCCTTTGCCGTGCCGGCGGTGGGCGGGCGGCTGGTGCTGCCGGGCCGGCACACGGACGGGGCCAGCCTGGCGCGGCTGATCGCATCGGAGCAGGTGACGGTGGGCGTGGGCGTGCCGACCGTCTGGCTTGGGCTGGTGGAGCATCTTGATGCGATAGGGGGCGAGGTGCCCAGCCTGGAACGGGTCATCGTCGGCGGCTCCCCCCTGCCCCCGGCCCTGATGGAGCGGATCGAACGGCGGCTGGGCGTGATTGTGCAAACCAGCTGGGGCATGACCGAACTGTCCCCGTCTGGCACCGTCGCCCCCGTCAATGACCCGGTGCGCGATGCGGCCCTGTCGGGGCGGCCCGCTGTCGGGGTCGACCTGCTGCTCACCGACGCTGACGGTATCCCGCTGGCACAACAGCGGGAGGTCGAGGGGCATTTGCGGGTGCGCGGGGTCGCCGTCATCGACCGCTATTTCGGGCAGGAGAAGCCTGCCACCGATGAGGCCGGCTGGTTCCCCACCGGCGATCTGGCCCGCATCGACACACTTGGCAACCTGATGATCACGGGCCGGGCCAAGGATTTGATCAAATCGGGAGGGGAATGGATCAATCCGGCGGAGATTGAAGCTCTGGTTGGTGTCTTGCCGCAGGTGTCGCTGGTCGCCGTCATTGGCCGGTCCCATCCCAAATGGGGTGAACGCCCGATCCTGCTGGTCGAGACCAGGGAGACGATTGACGACGAGGCGCTGCTGGCCCCGCTGCGTGGCAAGGTGGCCCCCTGGTGGCTACCCGATGCCGTCATCCGGTTGGATGCCATGCCGCTGGTGGGAACCGGCAAGATCGACAAAATCCGCCTGCGGGGTCAATATGGGGACGGTTAAAGGACGGCGGCGCCTGTGCCGCGTCGTCCGTCGCTTCACAGGCTTTGACGGAAAGACGAACTGGTGTCTGAACAGGTGAAATCCCGCCGGCGCTCGACCAAGGCGGAGCAGCGCGCGGAGATGATGGAACAGATCCTCGACGAGGCCGAGTACCTTTTTTCCAAGCACGGTCTCTACGGCGTCACGCTGAAGGATGTGGCGCAGCGGGTGGGCGTTCATCACACGCTGCTGAACTATTATTTCGAGGACAAGAAAAAGCTTTTCGACGCTGTCTTCGCCCGCCGCGCCACCGTCACCAGCGAGCGGCGGATGACGGTGCTGGACGAGTATGAGAAGGCGACCGGCGGCAAGCCCACCGTGGAAGGGGCGCTGCACGCCTTCCTGGACACCGACCTTGACCTCTATATCGAGGGGGGCGAGGGCTGGAAGAATTATGCAGCCCTGGGTGCGCAGGTCGCCAATACCCCGGAATGGGGGGCCGAACTGATGGACAAGCATTTCGATCCAGTCGTGCTGCGACTGATCGAGTTGCTGAAGAAGGCCCTGCCCGGCTGTGCCGAGGAGGATATCTTCTGGGGCTATCACTTTGTCACAGGCGCGCTGCTGCTGACACTGGCGCGCACGGGGCGTATCGACAAACTGTCGGGCGGCCTGTGCAAATCCGACGATTTCGCGGCGGTAAAGGCCCGCATGGCCGCTTTCATGGCCGCCGGCTTCAAGGAAGTCTGCAAGGTGCGGGAGGGGTGATCCCCTCCCGCTATTGTGGTCAGCGGGCCACGGCCATGACCGGCTGGCTCCAGCCACTGGCCGCCAGTTCCCGTTCAGCCTGCATGAAGCCATAGGCGGGCACGATCTCGTCCGTCCGATCCGTGACCTCGGCCAGCCGTGCCACCACCTGCGCCACCACCTCCGGCCCGCTGCCGATATAGCAGCCCTGGGTCATGGTGATGTTGGCCGCCGCGAAGTTGCCGCCGCCGGCACACAGGATGGTCCGCGTCGGCGCCGCATCGTCCACCAGCGGCAGCAGGGCCGGGCTGACCAGTGATGGGTGCAGCCGTTCCAGACTGTCGCCTGACAACACGCCATCGGTCATCTGCGTGGCCGCCGTGGGTGCCAGACAATTGACGCGGATATTGTGCTTCTCCCCTTCGATCCCCAGCGTCTGCATCAGGCCGACCAGCGCCATCTTGGCGGCACCGTAATTGGCCTGCCCGAAATTGCCATAGAGGCCGGAGGAGGACGTTGTCATCACGATGCGGCCATGACGCTGGGCCCGCATGATCTCCCACACCGCCTTGGTGCAGATGACAGCCCCCATCAGATGCACCTCCAGGACGATGCGGAAATCATCCAAACCCATCTTGGCAAAGCTCTTGTCACGCAGGATGCCGGCATTATTGACCAGAATGTCGATACGGCCCCATTCCGCCATGGTGCGGGAGACCAGGGCCGCCACCGCAGCCTCATCCGTCACCGACCCGGCAATGGCCATGGCATCGCCACCGACCGCGGCGATTTCCACCGCCACGCCATTGGCTGCTTCCTGGCTCAAATCATTGACGACGACTTTGGCCCCCTGCCGGGCCAGGAACAAGGCATGCTGCCGGCCCAAGCCGCCGCCCGCACCCGTGACAATCGCAATCCGTCCCTTCAACGCCATTTCGCGGCACCTCCCTGTTTATACCTTGCCGCACTATACTGGATTATATCTTCACTCACAAGATAGTGAGTTTTATGCGGGAGAGTTTGCCGGCGCTTGAAGCTTCCGCTGAGCCTGTCTCTGATGGGTAGGGCCGGACGTACCCCCCTCAGCGCCCCATCCCGTTCGCCCTTGCAGGACAGCCGGAGACGGCGCTGGGGGGGGAGGCAGAGACGTTGCGTCAGATACCGCGCAACCCGCCCTTGGCCCCTTCTTCCAGGAACCATTCATAGGTCACGCGCAGCCCTTGGGCTAGGCTCGTTTTGGCGGTCCAACCCAGCTTGGCCAGTTTGGAATTGTCCATCAGCTTGCGCGGGGTGCCGTCCGGCTTGGTCGCATCAAAGGCGAACCGGCCCTGCCAGCCGACCGTGGCCGCCACCTGTTCGGCCAGGGTGCGGATCGACACTTCCTGACCGGTGCCGATATTCACATGGTCATAGCCGCTGTAATTCTTCAGCAGGAAGACCAGGCCGTCGGCCAGATCATCAACATAGAGGAATTCCCGCAGCGGCTTGCCCGTTCCCCAGATGGTGACCTCTGGCAGCCTGTCGCGCTTGGCATCATGCAGGCGGGACATCAGGGCCGGCAGGACATGGCTGCCCTGTGGATGGAAATTGTCGCCAATGCCATAGAGGTTGGTCGGCATGGCAGAGATATAGTCGCAGCCATGCTGTTTGCGGTAGGCTTGGCACAGCTTGATGCCCGCGATCTTCGCGACCGCATACCATTCGTTGGTCGGCTCCAACGGGCCGGTCAGCAGCGCATCCTCGCTCATCGGCTGCGGCGCCAGCTTCGGATAGATGCAGGACGAGCCCAAGAACAGCAGCTTTTCCACATTGGCCCGGAACGACGCCTGGACGATGTTCGTCTCAATCATCAGGTTTTCGTAAAGAAAATCCGCCGGATAGCTGTCATTGGCCAGGATGCCGCCCACCTTGGCCGCCGCGACCACGACGGCGTCTGGCTTGTTGGCAGCCACCCATTCCTCCACCGCCGCCTGACGCGTCAGGTCCAGCGTGTCGCGGCCCGCCGTCAGGATGGTGCAGCCTTCGGATTGCAGGCGGCGCACAACGGCGCCACCCACCATGCCACGATGGCCGGATACCCAGACGCGCTTGCCCGTCAGATCATAGGGCTTCAGATCGCTCATTATCCGTTCCTTTTCCCTCAAACGCCGGGCGGGCGCATCCGCACCCTTGGGCTCGACAAGGGACCTGTCTCGCGGTTCAGGCCAGCAGCTTAACGTCGGACAGCACCATGTCCTTCACCAGATCGGGGAAGGAGGTGGTGTGGGCCCAGCCCAGCTTTTCCTTGGCCTTGGTCGCGTCACCCAGCAGCAAATCGACCTCAGTCGGGCGGAAATAGCGCGGGTCGATACGCACCAGGGTGGCGCCCGTGGCGGCGTCCAGGCCGACCTCGTCCACACCCTCACCGCGCCATTCAATGCTCTTGCCGACATGGCCGAAGGCGCGTTCCACAAACTCGCGCACGGTATGCGTCTCGCCGGTGGCCAGCACGAAATCCTCAGCCTTTTCCTGCTGCAGGATGCGCCACATCCCCTCGACATAGTCGCGGGCATGGCCCCAGTCGCGCTTGGCGTCCAGATTGCCCAGATACAGGCAATCCTGCTTGCCATGGTGGATCGATGCCACGGCGCGCGTGATCTTGCGGGTCACGAAGGTTTCGCCGCGGATCGGGCTTTCATGGTTGAACAGGATACCGTTGCTGGCATGCATGCCATAGGCCTCGCGGTAATTCACCGTGATCCAGTAGGCATAGAGCTTGGCGGCGGCATAGGGGCTGCGCGGATAAAACGGCGTCGTCTCCCGTTGCGGCACTTCCTGCACCAGACCGTACAGTTCCGACGTGGAGGCCTGATAGAAGCGGGTCTTGTCTTCCATCTTCAGGATGCGGATGGCCTCCAGCAGGCGCAGGGTGCCGATGCCATCGGCATTGGCGGTATATTCCGGGGTCTCAAAGCTGACCTGGACATGGGACTGTGCGGCGAGATTGTAGATCTCGTCCGGCTGCGTCTCCTGCACGATGCGGATCAGGTTGGTGCTGTCGGTCAGGTCGCCATAATGCAGCTGGAACCGCACATCCTGTTCATGGATGTCCTGATACAGGTGATCAATGCGGGCCGTGTTCAGCGAGGAGGAACGGCGCTTCAACCCATGGACGATATAGCCCTTGGACAGCAGCAGTTCCGACAGATAGGCACCGTCCTGGCCGGTGACGCCGGTGATCAAGGCAACCTTACGCGACATGCTTCCATACTCCGGGTGATGGTAGCCACCACCATTCAAGATACCGCCTCAGCGCCCCGTCAGCGGCGAACGACCCGTGCTTCTACCGCGTCGCGGCAGAATTGTGAACCCGTGCAAACGCGGCGCGGTTACGCCCCCAGCGTCTCCAGCGCCCGAAACACCGCGTCAGCGTCGCCCACATCCGTGCGGATATAGCGCTGGCCGTCACGCTGCCCTTCCCGACAGATCAGGTCCACGTCAGATTCAGGCGATCCGATATAGAGCACATCCTTGCCCGACGCGATGCAGCCATAGGTCTTGGACGGAATGACATAGGCCACAAACCCATCGCGCAGGGTGATCAGATGCGCATCGGGTGTGACCAGCAGGCGGCCCAGATCACCAAACGGCACCGGGCGGCCCCGCGCCACGGGCACCCCTTCATCCTTCAGCCGCAGTTCCACGACATCGGCCCCAGCCCCGATGGCATTCAGCCACAGGCCGACGGTACCGCTGCCCACGCGGTGATGGCGGACATAGGCGTCGACGAACGTGTCGGTATCGTGCGCGACACCCCAATTGCCCGAATAAAGCAGGATTTTCTTGCCCTGAAGCTCCGCCGGCACGGCCAGCGGCACCTCATCGCCGGTCAGTTGCACAGGCGGCGGGTCCCGCTTCAACACGATGTTATCGGCGGGAATGCCGTACCTGCGCAGCAGGCGGACCTGATCCTCGCCCGACGCCTCGAACATCTGCACCCGGCGGCGCAGCCAGATGGTCAGCGCCAATGCCGCGTCCAGCACCTTGGACGGCGTGGTGCGCGAGGCAATCAGGCATTCGGGATGGAAATCCGCGATACGGTAGATCAGCTTTTTGCGCAGGACGACATTCAGCGGCACCAGGAAATGCAGCAGGAAGGGCGGCGAGCCGGTGAACAGGATTTCATCCGCCGCCGACAGATATTTCCAGGCCCGGCTGATCAGCATGGCGTTGGTGCGCACGGTCCAGGCCAGGCGCCGGCCCAGGCTGGCACGGTCCAGCGGCGGGGCCGGCAGGCACAGGGTGCGAACCGTGCCGGGGCCGACCGTTTCTTCGCTCACGCTGGCCTCATTGCCAGAGGTCAGACCCACCAGGGTGACGTCATAGCCAAGGGCGGCGCGTTCGCGGCAATGCATCACGGCATATTGGCCGACGGCGCCGAAATCGGGCGGCAGCCAGTCGCACAGGTAAACAAGCTTAGTCATCATCAACCGGATCGGGATCGGTATAAGCGCGGCATTGACTGCGAAAGCGGTGGCGCTGTCAATCCGCCCCGCTCGCCGGGCTGCCCCCCGCGCCGGTGCCGGAACCTTCCGACAGCAGGTGCGTTGCCTCCGCCTTGGCGCGCGCAATGTCGGCGGCAAAGATCACCGGCCCCTTGCGGTGACGCAGACCCAGACCGCGCAAAACCCCCAGCGGTTGGCGCTGCACCCCCGCCATCACCACATGCGCGCCCCGCTTGCCCGCGCGGACCACCAGGGTGGATAGGGCGTCGGCACCGGTGGCGTCCAGCATGGGCACGGCTGTCATATCCAGGATCAGAACACGCGGCGCCCCGCCGGTCCGGTCCAGCACATCCAGCAGCTTGCGCGCCGCCCCGAAAAACACCGGTCCATCGATCCGATAGAGTGCGGCGCCGACCGGCAGGCCACGTGCCAGTCCCGGCTGCTCCCCACTGTCGGACACTTCCACCGTTTCCGACATGCGGTGCATGAACAGGATAGCGGCCAGCAGCACCCCCACCTCAATCGCGACCGTCAGGTCCACAGCGATGGTCAGGGTGAAGGTGGTGACCAGCAGGACCCGGTCGCTGACCGGTGCGGTGCGCAGGGCATGCAGGAACCTGCCCGCATCGCTCATGTTCCAGGCCACCACCACCAGCACAGCCGCCAGCACCGCCAGCGGCACAAAGGCGGCCAGACCGCTGAAGGCCAGCATGAACAAAAGCAAAAACACGGCATGCAGCATGCCCGACACGGGCGAGCGCGCGCCGGAGCGGATATTGGTGACGGTGCGGGCAATGGCTCCGGTTGCCGGCAACCCGCCGACCAGGGCAGAGGCTGTATTGGCTACCCCCTGCGCCAGCAGTTCGGCATTGGGCCGGTGCCGCCGCCCCGTCATGCCATCGGCCACCACAGCGGACAGCAGCGACTCGACCCCGGCCAGAAAGGCGATGGTGAGTGCGGGCGGCAGTAGGGTGCGCAGCTTCAGCCAGGTGATGTCGGGCAGGGTAGGCATCGGCAGATGGTCCGGAATCCCGCCAAAGCGTGA